>CAYUAZ010000291.1:0-1541 GCA_964442865.1 uncultured Gammaproteobacteria bacterium | reverse complement strand
CAGACCTTCCTTTAATGCATCACTCACCCGCATGCGCGGATTGAGCGAGGCATAGGGGTCCTGAAAGATAACCTGAAAATTCCCGCGCTGCCGGCGCAAGGCCGCGCCGTGTAAGGCGCGCAGATCCAGGCCGTTGAAGTGTACGCTGCCGGAGGTGGGCCGCACCAGTTGCAGTATCCCCTTGCCCACGGTGGTCTTGCCGGAGCCCGATTCGCCCACCAGGGCCAGGGTCTGACCCGCCCGTAAACTCAGCGTCACGCCATCCACCGCCCGCACTGCGTCCACCGTGCGTTGCAGCAAGCCTTTGCGTATCGGGAAATGGACCTTGAGATCGCGCACCTCCAGCAAGGTTCGCTGCGCGACCGCTTGGGGCGAGACGGTTTGCTCCGGGGCAGGCGGTTCGCCGCTTGCCGCAGCGGGCCGCGTGGCGCTGTGGGCGGGGTCGTAAAGGTGGCACAACACGCCATGTCCGGCGGTATCCATCCAACGCGGCGCAAGATTCCGGCAAGTCTGCCAGGCAAAATCGCAGCGCGGCGTGAACCGACAACCCGCCGGGCGCTCCGTGAGTGAAGGAACGGCGCCGCGGGTCGCCACCAGCCGCCGCCCGCGCTTGTGAAAAGCCGGCAGGGAGTCGAACAATTTTTTGGTGTAAGGATGCCGCGGTTCGGCGAAGAATTCGGCGCGGGAGGCCTGCTCGACGATCTGCCCGGCGTACATCACCGCCACCCGATCGGCCATGGCCGACACTACCCCGAGATCGTGGGTGATGAGCAGGATGGCCATGCCGGTGTCTTTTTGCAGCTTGCGCAGCAACTCCAGGATCTGCGCCTGGATGGTCACGTCCAGCGCCGTGGTCGGTTCGTCGGCGATCAGTAATCCGGGTTCGCCGGCCAGGGCGATGGCGATCATCGCGCGCTGTTTCATACCGCCGGAGAGCTGATGCGGGTAATCGTGAACCCGCCGTTGCGGTTCGGCGATGCCCACCGCGTCCAGCAATTCTATCGCACGCCGTTCGGCGCGCGCACCGCTCAATCCCCGGTGCTCCTTCAGCGCCTCGCCGATCTGCATGCCGATACTGAATACCGGATTGAGGCTGGTCATCGGTTCCTGAAAAATCATGGCGATGTGTCCGCCGCGCATCTTGCGCATCGAGACTTCCGGTAACCGCAACAGATCACGATCCTGGAGCAGGATCTGGCCGCGGCTGTGCGCGGTGGGCGGCAACAGGCGCATGATGGACAGGGCGGTGAGCGATTTGCCGCTGCCGGATTCTCCAAGCAGGGCGAAAACCTCGCCGGGCGCGATGTCGAAGCTGATATCGTCAACCGGACGCAACTCGCCGTGACGGCTGTCGAACCAGGTGGTGCGGTTTTTTATGCTGAGCAACGGCTTCATAGGTTTCTCAAGCGCGGATCGAAGGCGTCGCGCACCCGGTCGGCGAACAGGTTGGCGGACAGCACCAGGGTGAACATGAAAATAAACGCCGCCAGCAGCGACCACCAACCCATCGGTTCGCGCGCCATCCCACAACGGCCCCCGTT
>CAYUAZ010000290.1:0-1547 GCA_964442865.1 uncultured Gammaproteobacteria bacterium | reverse complement strand
CGGGAGCAGACGTAGTGGAGATGGATGCGTGCTCGCATGACGAGATACTGGCGGCGACCAGCCATTTGCCGCACGTGTTGGCGTACACGCTGGTGGACACGCTGGCGCGCATGGAGCAGCACGCCGACATCTTCCGTTTTGCCGCCAGTGGGTTCCGCGACTTCACCCGCATCGCCGCCAGTGATCCGGTGATTTGGCTCGATACTTGTTTGGCCAATCGGGTAGCGATACTGGAAATGATTGAAAAATTCAGCGCCGACCTTAATCACTTTGCAGCAGCCTTGCGCGACCAAGACGGCGCCGCGCTGCTCGCCTTGCTGGAGCGCGCCAAGGCGGCGCGTGATGGGTTGAATGACATTTAATAAAGCATGATTACCTTTACCGTAAATCCCGGCGGCCGATTGCAGGGCCGTCTGCGCGTGCCGGGAGATAAATCCATCTCGCACCGCGCCATCATGCTGGGTTCGATTGCCGAAGGCGTCACCGAGGTGCGCGGTTTTTTGGAGGGCGAAGACAGTCTGGCGACGTTGGCCGCGTTTCGGGCGATGGAGGTGAAGATTGAGGGGCCGCAGCAAGGCCGTGTCACCATTCATGGCGTAGGGCTGCATGGACTCAAGACGCCTTCCGGGCCGCTGGATCTGGGCAACTCGGGGACCTCGATGCGACTGCTGTCCGGCCTGTTGGCGGGGCAAAGTTTTGATAGCGTGCTGGTGGGCGATGAATCGCTGTCGCGCCGGCCGATGAAGCGGGTGACGGAGCCGCTGGCGCGTATGGGTGCACGCATTGAGGCTACAGCGCAGGGTACCGCGCCGCTCAAGATTCATGGTGGCCAACAGCTCAGCGGGATTGACTACGTCATGCCGGTGGCGAGCGCACAGGTGAAATCATCCTTGCTGCTGGCGGGGCTGTATGCCGAGGGCCGCACCTGCGTGACGGAGCCCGCGCCGACCCGCGATCACACCGAGCGCATGCTGACGGGCTTCGGTTATGCCGTTGATCGGCAGGCTAGTAAAATCTGCCTCAGTGGAAACGGTAAGCTGAAGGCTGCCGCAATAGACGTACCTGCAGACATCTCCTCGGCGGCCTTTTTTATGGTAGGTGCGAGTATTGCGCCCGGTTCAGATCTTACCTTGGAGCATGTCGGCATCAATCCGACCCGCATCGGCGTCATCACTGTCCTTAAACTGATGGGCGCAGACATCGAATTGCTCAACGCACGCGAAGCCGGCGGCGAGCCGGTCGCCGACATCCGCGTGCGCCACAGCCGGTTGCGGGGCATAGAGATTCCGCTGGCTCAGGTGCCGCTGGCCATAGATGAGTTTCCTGCCTTATTTATCGCTGCCGCGTGCGCCGAGGGTAAAACCGTGTTGCGCGGGGCCGAGGAATTGCGCGTGAAGGAGAGTGACCGTATTCAGGTCATGGCCGATGGCCTGAGGGTTTTGGGTATTCATGCGCGGCCCACCCCTGATGGGATTATCATAGAGGACGGACAGTTGGGCGGCGGGACGATAGAGAGCGCCTGACCCCGCGGTGGCTGTACCTCCATT
>CAYUAZ010000289.1:0-1578 GCA_964442865.1 uncultured Gammaproteobacteria bacterium | reverse complement strand
CTGGCCGAGATCACGATTGGTCTGGCAGTACCAATAAGGGAAATGTCCCTTGGCCGCCAGGTGTTCGGCCTGATTGATAAACCCGCTGCGGAAACTGCCGGCATCCACCTCCTGCAGGGCGACGATGTCGAACTCGCTGATGAGATGGGCAATCTTGTCCAGATTGCCGAGACTCTTTGCATGTGGCAGGAGATGCTTCCAGCTCTGCGTGACATAGTGATGCGGGCGCGTGGAGGCCATACCCGCCTGGATGTTGTAACTCAGCAGGCGCAGGTGCGGCCGCAGCCCTTTATGCGTCTGCATCACCGCAGCAGCCTGGCTCATAGCGGACATATCATTTCACCCATTTTTTCGGCGAGTTTGAGATTTTCCTGGTAGTCCACCGGACAATCTATAATGCTCACCGTGTTGTCGGCAAGCGCCTGTTTCAGGGTGGGTAACAAATCCTCCGCCCGCTCGATGCGATAGCCCTTGGCGCCGAAGGCCTCGGCATATTTGACGAAGTCCGGATTACCGAAGCGTACGTGGGATTCGCGCCCGAAACAGCTCATTTGCTTCAACCGGATGAGGCCGTAGGCGTTGTCGGTCCAGACCAGAATCACGATAGGCGTGTTGATGCGCATGGCGGTTTCGATTTCCTGCGAATTCATCAGGAACCCCGCATCACCGGTGACCGCCACCACCGCACGCTCGGGGCGCGCGAGCTTTGCCGCGATGGCGCCCGGCACCGCGATGCCCATGCTGGCAAAGCCGTTAGAGATGATGCAGGTATTGGGGTGCTCGCAACGAAACATGCGCGCCATCCACATTTTGTGCGCGCCCACATCGCAGACCACGATGTCCTCCAGCCCCAACGCGGTGCGCAAATCCCAGATAATCTTTTGCGGCTTGAGAGGAAAATCGCTGTCGTTGCTGTGCAGGACCATCTCCTCCTTGAGCGCACTGCGCAGGCTACGCAACTGATGCCCTATATGCGGCGTGGCGAGCGCCGCGATCCGGTCGAGGCTTAATTTGATGTCCCCTACCACGCCGACCTCGACGATGTAACTCGCATCCACCTCGGCGGGCGACATGTCTATGTGGATGATCTTGCGGTCGCGGGTCGGGTGCCACAGATAAGGATGGTACTCGACCAGATCATAACCCACGCAGATGATGACATCGGCCTCCTCGAAACCGGCGCTCACATAGTCGCGCGCCTGCAGGCCGGCGCTGCCGAGCGCCATGGGATGTTTGAAAGGGATTACCCCCTTGGCCATGAAGGTGTTGGCGACGCCAATATTGAGCCGGGTGGCAAAGTCGGCGAGCTCACGCGAGGCGTCCGCGCGCACCACGCCATTACCGGCCAGGATGATAGGATTGCGCGCGGCAGAGATGAGCGCAGCAGCTTCATGTATCCGGTCAGTGGGAGGCTCCGACGGCGTCGCCGCCTGACGCCGCAACGGCGTGTCGGTCACCTCCAGCGCGGCGATGTTCTCGGGAAATTCAATAAAACACGCACCCGCCTTTTCCGCCTGGGCGAGTTTTAAGGCCTTGCACCCCACCTCCGGAATACTCCCGGGCACCGGAACCTGGGTG
>CAYUAZ010000288.1:0-1631 GCA_964442865.1 uncultured Gammaproteobacteria bacterium | reverse complement strand
GAGCATTTCGAGCAGAATTCCAACGCCGCATAAAGACAAAAGACGCATTTTTAGAGGTGCCCGAATCATCCACTGCATCTTTACCAGGGGGGCTCCATGGAAAAGAAGAAAGTAGGAAGCGTAGAGTATCACGAGGCGGGGGCGGACTATTTCGCCAAGCGGCAATTGCGCAAACACGCGCGGGTCTGGTCGCTGTGGGCGCTGGGCGTCGGCGCGGTCATCTCCGGACACTTCTCAGGCTGGAACTTCGGTCTCGGCGCCGGCGGCTTCGGCGGCCTTCTGATCGCCGCTTTCATCATCGGCGTGATGTACGTGTGTCTGTGCTTCTGCCTGGCGGAAATGTCCCCGGCGCTGCCGCACACGGGCGCAGCTTACTCCTTCGCGCGCAGCGCAATGGGGCCCTGGGGCGGATTCATCACCGGGCTGGCGGAAAACATCGAATATATCCTGACCCCGGCGGTGATCGTGTTCTTCATCGGGGCCTACCTCACCAGCATCTTCGGCACGCCGGACGGTTTCCAGCCGGTGTGGTGGGTGGCCATGTATCTGGTGTTCGTGGGACTCAATCTGCTCGGTGTGGAGTTATCCTTCAAGGTATCGGTGCTGGTGACGCTGCTGGCCCTGGGCGTGCTGTCTATCTTCTGGGCTAGTGCGCTGCTCTCCGGCGATGTTGACATCTCCCGCTGGGCGCTCAACATCGGGGTTGGCGACGACGGCAAGTTGGTCGAACTGCCCAATGGCGGCGGGCCATTCCTGCCGTTGGGCGTACAGGGCATTCTGGCTGCGTTGCCGTTCGCGGTGTGGCTGTTCCTGGCCATCGAGCAATTGCCACTGGCCGCCGAAGAGTCGCACGACCCGAAGCGCGACATGCCCAAGGGTCTGATGCTCGGTATCGCCACACTGGTGTTTTCCGCGTTGATGATTACCGTGCTCAACTCCAGCATCCCGGTCAAGGCGGCCGACGGTGGCGCGAGCGGCGCGTTCTTCCTCGGGACTTCCGCCGAGCCGCTGCTCGACGGCTTCCGCGCCCTCTATGGCGCCGAGGCCGCAAAGACCCTGTCGCTGCTCGCGGTGATCGGCCTGATCGCCAGTTTTCACACCATTATTTTCGCCTTCGGCAGGCAGGTCTATTCACTGTCGCGCGCCGGTTACGTGCCGCACTGGTTGTCCGTCACCCACGGTAAGCACAAGGTGCCGCACGTCGCTCTGATCGCGGGTGCGGTGCTGGGTTTCGTGGTGATGATGGCGGTGTTTCTCATCAAGGGCGCGGGGGCGGGGGCGTTCATCGGCGCGCAACTGCTCAATATGGCGGTGTTCGGCGCGATGATTTCCTATGCGCTACAGGCACTATCGTTCATCCTGCTGCGCCGCAATCTGCCGCACATCGAGCGCCCCTACCGCAGTCCCTTGGGTGAAACCGGCGCCTGGCTGACGATCATCATCGCGGCGGTGACGCTGTACATGCAGTTCCAGGACCCGGCCTACCGCGGTGGGATGATCGGGGTGGCGATCTGGTACGCTGCGGGCATTGTTTACTTTGCCCTATACGGACGCAAAACACTGGTCTACTCGCCCGAGGAAGATTTTGCGTTCAAGTCGCGCATACAGGCGGGGCTCGAAAAGACTTAATC
>CAYUAZ010000287.1:0-1644 GCA_964442865.1 uncultured Gammaproteobacteria bacterium | reverse complement strand
ATGAATCTGGAGATGGCGGTCACCGAGGCGATGCTCAGCTTCGCCGAAACGCTACGCCCGCAAGACTGCTGCCTGGTGCCCGAACGGCGCGAGGAGCTGACCACCGAGGGTGGACTGGATGTGGCGGGGCAACTGCCACGGATTACCGAGGCCTGTGCACGGCTTCGCGCCGCCGGGGTGCGCGTGTCGTTATTTATTGACGCCGATCTTGCCCAGGTGGAGGCCGCTGCGCGCGCCGGCGCCCCGGTGATTGAAATCCACACCGGCCACTATGCCGATGCTTCCAACGTCGAGCAGCGCACGCACGAGCTACAGCGCATCACCCAGGCCGTCATGCGGGGCAAAGAGTTGGGTTTACAGGTCAACGCGGGACACGGCTTGAATTACCAAAACGTCGCCACAATCGCCGCGCTGCGTGAGGTGAGTGAGTTGAATATCGGTCATGCCATCATTGCCCGCGCCTTGTTCAGCGGACTGAGTGAGGCGGTGCGTGAGATGAAGCGATTGATGCGCGAGGCGCGCCATGGTTGACCGTATCTTCGGCATCGGCACCGACATTGTGCGGGTGGCGCGCATGCAGGCCAGCCTGGCACGCTACGGTGAAAAGTTCGCCCGGCGCATTCTCACACCTAACGAATTGAGCGAATTCTCGCAAAGCGACCGCCCCGCCCATTTTCTCGCCAAACGCTTCGCCGCCAAGGAGGCCGCCGCCAAGGCGATGGGCACCGGCTTCAGCGGCGGTTTGACGCCGCGCCAGATCGGCGTCGGCCACGAGCAGGGCGGCAGACCCGTGTTGGAGTATTATGGCAAGGCCAAGGCGCTCATAAAAAAACTAGGTATCAGCGCCGGTCATCTCAGCATCGCCGATGAAGAAGATCATGCAGTGGCGTATGTGACCTTGCTTGCTGAGACTCATTTATGAACTTTCCCACCATAGAATCTTTTATCGGAAATACGCCGTTGGTGAGATTGCAGCGCCTGCCCGGCAACGCCAGCAATGTGGTTCTCGCAAAACTCGAAGGTAACAATCCGGCGGGATCGGTGAAGGACCGGCCCGCGATGAGCATGATCCAACACGCCGAGGCGCGCGGCGAGATTAAGCCCGGCGACACACTGATCGAGGCGACCAGCGGCAACACCGGTATCGCTCTGGCGATGGCCGCCGCGATTCGCGGTTATCGGATGACTCTCATCATGCCGGGGCACATGAGCGCCGAAAGACGCGCCGTTATGAAGGCATTCGGCGCCGAGATCATCCTGGTGACGCGCGAACAAGGCATGGAAGGCGCGCGCGATCTGGCGTTCAAATTGCGCGACGAAGGCAAGGGACGATTGTTGGATCAGTTTGCCAACCCAGACAACCCACGCGCCCACTACGAAGGCACCGGCCCGGAGATCTGGCGCGACACGCAAGGCAAAATCACTCACTTCGTAAGTTCAATGGGCACCACCGGCACTATCATGGGCTGCTCACGCTTCTTCAAGGAAAGGAATCCCGCCATCCAGATCATCGGCGTACAACCCACCGATGGCTCACAGATCCCCGGCATCCGCCGCTGGCCCAAGGAGTATCTCCCCAAGATTTATGACCCCGCCAGGGTGGACAGGATTATTGATGTGACCCAGACCGACGCCGAGCACACC
>CAYUAZ010000286.1:0-1675 GCA_964442865.1 uncultured Gammaproteobacteria bacterium | reverse complement strand
ACCTGGATGGCCTTGAGATCGAACACGCCCTGCTTGAAGTAATCAATGATGCGGCCGGGCGTTCCGATCAGGATGTCTACGCCTTGTTCCAGTGAGGCGCGCTGTGTCTCGTAGCCGGTGCCGCCGTAGATCAGTCCGAGGCTGAGTCCGGTATGCGTGACCAGCACTTGCGCGTCCTTGTGAATCTGGATGGCGAGCTCGCGGGTCGGCGCCAGAATCAAGGCGCGCGGTTGATTCGCTTTACGTTGCGGATAGGCGGGGTGTTTAAGCAGATGATTGAGCAAGGCCACCAAAAAGGCTGCGGTCTTGCCGGTGCCGGTCTGCGCCCGGCCGGCGACATCCTTGCCTGCCAGCAGCAGGGGAAGGGTCTGGGCCTGGATCGGCGTACAGTATAAAAAGCCTGCATCTTCAATGCCTTGCGTTATTGATTGAGGCAAATCGAAGCTGCTGAAGGCGATGTCTGTGAGGTGTGTTTCGCTCATCGAACTGACAGGATAACAGAAATAGGCTTGAAAAACGTAGTGAAATCAGGCCACAATGCAAATGTCCGGCGTTGTCCAAGCCTTGAATAACAGCCTGACTACCCGCATAGTACATATCCAGATACCCCTGCTGAGGCATAAATAGTGAGCGGAAACATCCTGCATGTGAGCGATGCCACCTTCGAGGCGGACGTGTTGAAATCCACGCAGCCGGTGCTGGTGGATTACTGGGCGGATTGGTGTGCGCCATGCAAGATGATTGCACCGATATTGGACGAGATCGCCGAAGAATATGCGGGCAAGATCAAGGTCGCCAAGCTCAATATAGACCAGAATCCCGCCACGCCGCCGCGCTACGGCATACGCGGCATACCCACCCTCATGCTGTTCAAGGACGGCAATGTCGAGGCGACCAAGGTGGGCGCCTTGTCCAAATCCCAGTTGACTGCATTTATTGACACCAACATATGAGTGATGTCCCGGCACT
Source organism: uncultured Gammaproteobacteria bacterium (assembly GCA_964442865.1). GTDB lineage: Bacteria > Pseudomonadota > Gammaproteobacteria > SURF-13 > SURF-13 > JACPZD01. The sequence goes on along the minus strand of CAYUAZ010000286.1, from coordinate 706 downwards.
AGACCCCGCAACCAGCGAGTGATAACATAGCGAAATAATAATACGTAAACGTAAGTCATTCTGCCTCTCCGGCAGCTCCCCGATACGCATACGCTTCATCCCAGGCTACCGCCTGGACACCCCTACCTTACACAGCAACTTCTCCTTCGGAAACTATACATACATGAACCTGACTGAACTCAAACAAAAAAGCGCCGCCGACCTCATAGACCTCGCGCTGTCCATGGGCGTCGAGGGCATGGCCCGCTCCCGCAAACAAGATGTCATCTTCGCCGTCCTCAAGGCCCACGCGCAAAAGGGCGAGGATATTTTCGGCGACGGCGTATTGGAAATACTGCAAGACGGCTTCGGGTTTCTGCGCTCCGCCGACAGCTCCTATCTCGCCGGCCCCGACGATATCTACGTTTCCCCGAGCCAGGTGCGGCGCTTCAATCTGCGCACCGGCGACACCGTGTCCGGCAAGATCCGCCCACCCAAGGAAGGCGAGCGCTACTTCGCGCTGCTCAAGGTCAGCGAGATCAATTTCGAGGCGCCTGAAAACGCCAAGAACAAGGTGCTGTTCGAAAATCTTACCCCGTTGTTCGCCAATGAGCGCCTCACCCTGGAGCAGGGCAACGGCAGCACCGAAGACATCACCGCGCGCGTCATTGATCTGGTCGCACCCATCGGTAAAGGCCAGCGCGGGCTCATCGTTTCCTCGCCCAAA
>CAYUAZ010000285.1:0-1678 GCA_964442865.1 uncultured Gammaproteobacteria bacterium | reverse complement strand
ATCACCGGGCCGGGCCCTGATCGCGGCGTGGTGTTCCAGAACCACTCACTGTTGCCTTGGCTGAGTTGTTTCGGCAACGTGTATCTCGCCGTGGAACGGGTATTCGGCGCCGCCGAACCCAGGACATGTCTGCGTGAGCGCACGGAGCAGGCGCTTGAGCTGGTCGGCCTGAAGGACGCACAGCATAAATATCCCCATGAAATCTCTGGCGGCATGAAGCAGCGGGTGGGCATCGCGCGGGCGCTTTCGATGCAACCCGCGGCACTGCTGCTGGATGAACCGCTCGGCGCGCTCGACGCCTTGACGCGCTCGCTTTTGCAGGATGAACTGATGCGTATCGTCGCCGCGCAAGGCTGCACCGTGATGATGGTGACGCACGACGTGGATGAGGCGGTATTACTCTCCGACCGGGTGGTAATGATGACCAACGGTCCCGCAGCGACCATCGGAGACATCCTTCTGGTTGATCTGCCGAGACCGCGCGACCGCTTGGCGCTGGCCGAAGACCCTCACTATGCGCGGTTGCGCGGCGAAGTGCTCAAGTTTTTGCATCACCGCCACGCGCAGTACGCCGCGTGACTATCCATTGACTATCCAGGAATCCACCTATGATTTTTTCCAGACCCGCGATGATTAAAAAAACGATTCTTACCCTGCTTATGATTGTGCCCGGGCTTGTTACGATCCCTAATGTCTACGCCGAAGGCGGTTTCGTGGAGGCCATCACCGGCGGCAAGCTTACGGGCCAACTTCGCCCGCGGTTTGAATGGGTGGATCAAGAAGGCAGGTCGGAGCAGGCCAACGCCTTCACCCTGCGCACGCAGCTTGGTTACGCCACCGGTGAATTCCGTGGTTTCAGCGCCTTGCTGCAATTCGAGGGCGTCCATAACATCGGCGGCAATCAATACAATAACACCATCAACGGTTTGACTCGATTCCCCGTAGTGGCCGATCCGGAGAACACCGAAGTCAATCAGGCCTTCTTGAGTTACAAAGGCCAGCCCAGCACGCTGTTGTCCGACACCGTGTTCAAATACGGCCGGCAGATCATCGCCCTCGACAATCAGCGCTTCATCGGCGACGTCGGCTGGCGGCAAAATTCGCAGACCTTTGACGCCCTTGCCATCACTTCGGCCTTGACCAATAACCTCAATCTATTTTTTGCTCACGTAAGCAACGTCAACCGCATCTTCGGCGAAAAGCATCCCACCTTAAGCGATATTGATCTCAGGGGTGAACTGTTGAACGTCGCCTACCGCGGCATCCGGTACGGAACGCTTGTAGGCTACGCCTATCTTCTCGACTATGAACCAGGTCAGCCTATTCCGCCTTCCGCCTCGAACAAGACACTGGGCGTTCGATTCGATGGCTGGTATCAACAAGAAGGCGGCGTCAAATATTTTTATACCGCCGAATATGCCGACCAGAGCGATTATCAGGACGGTGCGAGCACCGTGAACGGCGATTACAAAAACCTGAATCTGGGTCTCGAAATACAGGGTTTCCAGGTAAAGCTCAATTACGAAGTATTGAGCGGCGACGGCGTCTATGGATTCGCCACACCGCTCGCCACGCTGCACGCCTTCAACGGCTGGGCCGATCAATTTCTCACCACACCCAAAGACGGTTTGCGGGATGTCTTTGTCACCGCGTCCAAGAGCTGGGCCGGGATCAACTG
>CAYUAZ010000284.1:0-1690 GCA_964442865.1 uncultured Gammaproteobacteria bacterium | reverse complement strand
TACGCGGCCTGATGAAACTGGGCGACGAGTTTCCCGCCAAATATGATTTATCAAAACTGCGCCTGCTCGGCTCTGTCGGCGAGCCGATCAACCCGGAAGCATGGATGTGGTATCACAAGCACATCGGGCACGAGCATTGCCCCATCACAGACACCTGGTGGCAAACCGAAACCGGCGCACACATGATCGCCCCTGTTCCTGGCGCGGTCGCCACCAAACCCGGCTCCTGCACCCTGCCCTTGCCCGGCATCGCTATGGACATCGTGGACGAAGAAGGTCACAGCATCACCAAGCCCAATCAAGGCGGCTATCTAGTCATCAAAAAACCCTGGCCCTTCATGCTGCGCACCATCTGGGGCGACGAACAGCGTTACCTGGACACCTACTGGAAAAAATTCAACAACAAATACTACGTCGCCGGTGATACCGCAAACCGTGACGAAGACAGCTACTTCTGGATCATGGGCCGCGCCGACGACGTGCTCAAAGTCTCCGGCCACCGCCTCGGCACCATGGAAATCGAATCGGCATTAGTCGCCCACCCGCGCGTCGCCGAAGCCGCCGTGGTAGGCAAACCCGACGAGATCAAAGGCGAAGCCGTATTCGCCTACGTCGTGTTGCGCGGCGCACGCCCCGCAGGCGGCGTGGACGAAACGCTCACCAAGGAATTGCGCGCCTGGGTCACCGAACAGATCGGCCCCATCGCCCGCCCCGACGACATCCGCTACGCCGACAACCTCCCCAAAACCCGCTCCGGCAAAATCATGCGCCGTCTGTTGCGCTCCATCGCCGCAGGCGAGGCCATCACGCAAGACACCTCGACGCTGGAGAACGAGGCGATACTGTTGCAGTTGCAGGGAAAGGCGTGAGTCGGATCCGCCGCGCTTGATCCGACCTACATATTAGCCTTGAAGATACTGAATGCGCTTTATTCTGAATCGTGTGCGGCGCTGGCCTGCGGGTGCGCGCGCGGCGCTATTGCTTGCTTTTATCGTGGCAGTAGTGATTGCCCTGTTCGCCCAAGCACGCATTCCGCAAATCGCCGGCTATACCGATTTTGCTGATACACGATCATGGTGGGGGGTGCCCAACGCACAGAATGTACTTTCCAATCTGCCGTTTTTGCTGGTGGGGCTGTGGGGGCTGTGGCGTTTGCCGCGCTTTGCAATAACCACCCGTTTCGAGCGAGTGGCGTGGGCTGGTTTTTTTCTGGGTGTGTTGCTGACGTTCTTGGGCTCATCTTACTACCACTGGCGACCCGACAATCTGCGTCTGGCGTGGGACCGCCTGCCGATCACGCTGTCCTTTACCTGCCTGTTTGCCGCTGTGCTGGCTGAGAGAGTGTCAGCGCGACTCGCGGCGTGGTGCTTGCCGCCCATGCTGGTATACGCGGTAGCCAGTGTGATTTATTGGTATCTGAGCGAAACGTGGGGCCAAGGCGACCTGCGCCCTTATATTCTGGTGCAGCTGTTACCTCTGCTGCTCATCCCGCTAATATTGTTACTGTATCCTCCACGCTACAGTCATGGCTGGGCCTTGCTGCTGGTGGCTGGCTGGTATGTGCTGGCCAAACTATTCGAAGCCATGGACGGTGCGGTTTATCAATTCGGCGGCATCGTGAGCGGACACGCCATCAAGCATTTGATCGCCGCTGTGGCTACAGCGCAAGTGGCCTGGATGCTACATCGCC
>CAYUAZ010000283.1:0-1719 GCA_964442865.1 uncultured Gammaproteobacteria bacterium | reverse complement strand
GAGCATTTCGAGCAGAATTCCAACGCCGCATAAAGACAAAAGACGCATTTTTAGAAGCGCCCAGGAATACGGCCTTTTAGGCCGCGCAACAGCTTGGTCATGCCGCCCTTGGAGACTTGTTTCATCATCCGCTGCATCTGTTCAAATTGTTTCAGCATGCGGTTTACGTCCTGTACCTGGGCGCCGGAACCGGCGGCGATGCGGCGCTTGCGGGAACCCTTGATGAGTTCCGGCTTGTGCCGCTCCTGGGGCGTCATCGAGTTGATCATCGCCTCCAGGCGGTGGGTTTCGCGGTCGTTGACCTGGTTCTTCACCGCCTCCGGGACGTTGGACATGCCGGGCAGTTTGTCCATCAGACCGGCCATGCCGCCCATCTTGCGCATCTGGCGCAGTTGCTCGCGAAAGTCTTCCAGATCGAAATTTTTGCCTTTTTTGAGCTTGCTGGCGAATTTCTCGATGTGTTGGTGATCCACCGTGTGCTGAGCTTCCTCTATCAGGCTCAGCACATCCCCCATCCCCATGATGCGCGAGGCGATGCGGTCAGGATGGAAAGGTTCAAGGGCCGTGGTCTTTTCACCCGTGCCCAGAAATTTGATGGGCTTGCCGGTGATGTGCCGGATCGAGAGTGCGGCGCCACCGCGCGCGTCGCCGTCGGTCTTGGTGAGAATCACGCCGCTCAGGGGTAAGGCGGCGTGGAAGGCGGCGGCGGTATTGGCGGCGTCCTGTCCGGTCATGCTGTCTACGACGAACAAGGTCTCCACCGGTTGCAGTGCGGCGTGCAGGCGGCGGATTTCATCCATCATATCGGCGTCTATGTGCAAACGCCCCGCCGTATCTACCAGCACTACGTCTATTAAGTGCTTGCGGGCGTGATCCAGTGCAGCCAGGGCTATCGCCACCGGGTCCTGGGATGCATCGCTGGAAAAGAACTGGACGCCGACATCCCCGGCCAGCACTCGTAGCTGCTCGATGGCGGCCGGGCGATAAACATCGGCGCTCGTCACCAGCACCGATTTATTTTTGCGTTCCTTGAGCCAGCGCGCCAGTTTGGCGACGGTGGTCGTCTTGCCGGAGCCTTGCAGGCCGGCCATCAGTATCACCGCAGGGGGCCGGACATTGAGATCCAGCTCTTCGCTGGCCTCGCCCATCACCTTGATAAGCTCATCGTGCACGATCTTGATGAGCGCCTGACCCGGCGTCAGGCTCTGCATGACCTCCTGGCCGACGGCGCGGGCGCGCACCTGCTCCACAAACTCGCGCACCACGGGCAGGGCGACATCCGCCTCCAGCAAGGCCATGCGCACCTCGCGCAGGCTGTCCTTGATGTTGTCTTCGGTGAGTCGCCCCTGGCCGCGCAGGTTTTTCAGGGTGCGGGCAAGGCGTTCGGTCAGGGTGTCAAACATGGGTGTAAAGCCTACGTGGAAAAACGCATTATAACCTTGAGGCCGGGCTGGTTATCGGCAAGCTCCAATTCGGCGTGATGCAACTGCGCGACGGCGCGCACCAGGCTCAAACCCAACCCGCTGCCGGGTGTGCTGCGGCTTGTGTCCAGGCGCACGAAGCGCTCCAGGGCCTGTTGCCGCAACGCCTCCGGGATGCCCGGACCGTTATCGGCCACGCCGATTTCAAGCTTGTCATTATAGCGTGCGGCCGTGATCTCGATAAGCCCGCCCGGCGGCGTGTATTTGATGGCGTTGTCGAGCAGATTGGAAAGCGCCT
>CAYUAZ010000282.1:0-1733 GCA_964442865.1 uncultured Gammaproteobacteria bacterium | reverse complement strand
AAACTTGGATGGTCGGCACGCGGACCGCGAAGCCGTCGAGCTGGCCTGCCAGTTCCGGCAGAACCAGGCCGATGGCCGCCGCCGCGCCGGTCTTGGCGGGGATCTGCGACATGGTCGCGGAGCGGGCGCGGCGCAGGTCGGCATGGTATACGTCGGTCAGCACCTGGTCGTTGGTGTAGCTGTGTATCGTGGTCATCAGGCCGTGCACCAGGCCGATTTTTTTATGCAGCGGAGCCACCAGCGGCGCCAGGCAGTTGGTGGTGCAGGAGCCGTTGGAGATGATGGTGTGCGCGGCCTTCAACGTTTTGTGATTTACGCCGTACACAATGGTCGCCTCCACATCGGTGGCCGGTGCGGAGATGATGACCTTCTTGGCGCCCGCCTTGAGGTGCAGGCCGGCCTTTTCTTTGGTGGTGAAAATGCCGGTGCACTCGTGCACCACGTCCACGCCGAGTTCGCCCCAGGGGAGCTTGGCCGGATCGCGCTCGGCGCAGACCCGGATCTTGTCGCCGTTGACGATCATGTAGTCGCCTTCCACGCTCACCGTGCCGGGGAACTTGCCGTGCACCGTGTCGTACTGCGTGAGATGTGCGTTGGTCTCGGCGTTGCCGAGGTCGTTCACCGCGACGATTTGGATTTCCTTGTTGCGATTAGCTTCATACACCGCGCGCAGCACGTTGCGCCCGATGCGGCCGTAACCGTTGATTGCTATTTTGATTGCCATGTTTCCTCTCCAAAAAATAAATAAACCGGTTCACGCAAAGCCGCAAAAGTCGCAATGTAACCCAGGGAACTCACTGTCTTGCGAGCTTGGCGTCTTTGCGTGATAAATTTTTTCTCTACAGCAAGTCCGTCAGGGTGTCTATCACGTTCTCCACGGTAAAGCCAAAGTGCTTAAACAATTCCGGCGCCGGAGCGGATTCACCAAAGCTGTTAATGCCGATGATCTTGCCGTCGAAACCCACGTATTTGAACCAGCCATCCGTCACGCCGGCCTCCAGCGCGACACGTGCGGTGAGGTGCTTGGGCAACACCGATTCACGGTAGGCTGCGTCCTGCGCGTCGAACAGTGACGTGCAGGGCATGGACACCACGCGGACTTTGATGCTGCTCTCAGAAAGTTTCTTGGCCGCATCCACCGCAAGCCCGACCTCGGAACCGGTGGCGATGATGATGCCCATGAGGGGCGGCTCTTTCGGTTCGTACACGACGTAACCACCACGCGCGATATTGGCGATCTGCTCCGCGCTGCGCGGCTGGTGATTGAGGTTCTGGCGCGAGAAGATCAGACAGCTCGGGCCGTCCTTATGCTCGATGGCGGCCTTCCAGGCCACGGCGGACTCCACCGCATCACTGGGACGCGACACCTGCATATTGGGAATCAGGCGCAAGGTCGCAGTCTGCTCCACAGGCTGGTGCGTGGGGCCGTCCTCGCCCAAACCGATCGAGTCGTGGGTGTAGACGAACAGCACGCGCTGTTTCATGATCGCCGCCATGCGCAGTGCGTTGCGCGCATACTCGGAAAACATCAGGAAGGTGGCGCCGTAAGGGATGAAGCCGCCGTGTAGGGCAATGCCGTTCATGATCGCCGACATGCCGAACTCACGCACACCGTAGTAAATATAGTTGCCGTCGGACACCGTGTTGCTGATGCCCTTGGAGCCTTTCCAAATGGTCAGGTTAGAACCGGCCAGATCTGCCGATCCGCCAACCATTTCGGGCAACAGCGGGCC
>CAYUAZ010000281.1:0-1737 GCA_964442865.1 uncultured Gammaproteobacteria bacterium | reverse complement strand
TGACGATAGACATCGGCTGGCGGCGTTTTGAGGTGGCTCAGGGGCGCGCCTCACGCACGCCTGGCCTGCTGCTGTGGCCGCTGCTGGAGAAGCTGGTGGCGCGCAAGTTTCTGGCCCGGCTGGGCGGCCGCCTGCGCTGGGCTGCGAGCGGCGGCGCTGCGCTGCCGGCCCCGGTTGCGCGCATGTTTATCGGTTTGGGGTTGCCCATCATACAGGGCTACGGGCTTACCGAAACCAGCCCGCTCATCAGTGGCAACCGCCTGGACGACAACGATCCCGCCAGCGTCGGCGTGTCCATCCCGGGCATGGAGGTGCGTATCGGTGAGCAGGACGAATTGCTGGCGCGCGGGCCGGGGGTGATGCTCGGGTACTGGAACAATCACACTGCGACCTATCAAATGATAGACCCCGAGGGCTGGTTGCACACCGGCGATCAGGCGCGCATCGCCAACCATCATATTTATATCACCGGCCGTATCAAGGATATCCTGGTGTTGTCGAACGGCGAGAAGGCGCCGCCCACCGATATGGAAGAAGCCATCACCCTGGATCCGTTGTTTGAGCAGGCGTTGATCGTCGGCGAGGGGCAGGCCAGTCTCGCCGCGCTGCTGGTGTTGAACCCTGAACAGTGGGCCGGGTTCGCGCAACAACTCAAACTCGACCCCCGGGATCGCGCCAGTCTCAGCGATCCCCGCACCCAGAGAGCAGTGCTGGCGCGCGTGGCGGCGCAATTGCGCGGCTTCCCGGTCTATGCCAAGGTGCGGCGCGCCGCCCTGCTGCTGGACCCGTGGACCATCGAGAACGGCATGTTGACCCCTACTCAAAAAATCAAACGCTCTCAGGTGATGGAGCGCCACGCCGAGCTTATCCGGGGCTTGTTTGACGAAGGCTGACTCCCCGCCGCCCGGGCTATGATAAAATTCACACTATGCGGGTGTAGTTCAATGGTAGAACTTCAGCTTCCCAAGCTGATAGCGTGGGTTCGATTCCCATCACCCGCTCCATTAAGTCAGTAGCGAGGTGCTAGTAGCGAGTGGCGAGGATGGTGCGATAGTTTTTGACTGAGGATTTGCCTAGCTACTCGCCACTGTATTTAACATGGAAACCTATATCCGCCTTGGCAGTTTTATCACCGTATTTATGGTCATGGCGTGGTGGGAGGCCCGGCGCCCGCGCCGCTCATCTACGGAGCCCAGAAGCCGGCACTGGCTTACCAATCTTTCGTTGCTCGCGGTGGATGTGCTGACGCTGCGCCTGCTGTTGGGCGCGGGGGCATTCGCCACGGCGCTCTACGCCGAACAGCATGGCTGGGGTTTGTTTAATCTAACGGCTTGGCCTTACTGGCTGGAATTCCTGCTCGCCTGGCTGCTGCTCGACCTCGCGCTCTATTTACAACACGTGCTATCGCATGCGCTCCCCGTCTTCTGGCGGCTGCATCGCGTGCATCACAGCGATCTGGACTTCGATCTCAGCACCGGTGTGCGCTTTCACCCCGTGGAGATTTTATTGTCCATGTTGTACAAGATGGCCGCCGCCGCCGCGCTGGGTGCGCCGCCTTGGGCGGTACTGGTCTTCGAGGTGGTGCTGAACGGCGCGTCGGTGTTCAACCACGGCAACGTGTATCTGCCGGAGAAAATAGACCGCTGGCTCAGGCTGATTATCGTCACGCCCGACATGCACCGCGTGCATCATTCCAGCGTCGTTAACGAAACCAATTCCAATTTTGGGTTCTCCATC
>CAYUAZ010000280.1:0-1742 GCA_964442865.1 uncultured Gammaproteobacteria bacterium | reverse complement strand
GCTGCTCGCCTGCGCTGCGCCTTGTCTTGAATCAAAATCCATCATTTTTAGAGGTACCCTTAAGTTGCCCCGGGATGCGGTTGACCGCCCGTCGCGCATCCGGGCGGTGATACCGTCGCGCACACTATAGACCTTGGTACAGCCCATTTGTTCAGCCAGCAGTTTGTTTTCCAAGCACATAAACCATGCTTGGAAAATTCGATTTTCAAGGATTGCACCAATCGCACCGCCCTGGATCGGCATAGGCCTGGCCGGTGCGCTCGCGCGTGACGCGGTGCGCGCACTTGAGACAGCCGTGGACCTCGGCCCGAGTCTCGCGCGTGGGCGCGCCGCAGGCTTCGCATGGCAGCCCGCTGATGCGCTCGACGATCCAGAAGCCCGGCGCGCCGCAGGCCGGACAGGGCGAGCACAGCTTTTTCACCAAGTCCTCGGCCGCCAGACGGATGTTCTCCATGCGTGTCGGGTTGGCGTGCGCGCGCATGTCGGTCTCGATGAACGCGCAGCCGTTCGCCGCCTGCGCACACGCGCGGCGGAAGGCCTGCGCGAGCCCATCCCAGTCCGCGACCCCCTTGCGGATACGTGGATCGTTCTCGCTCTCCGGGCGCGCCGTCAGATGATGTTCGGGAAACCCCGCCTGTCGGGCGAAGGCCTCGACCTCTTCCCAACTGGCCGCGAGCACATGGGCGGAGTTGGTCTTGCCTTGCGCCACGCCGGTGATCTCGATGCCGAGCCCGTCGTCAATCCAGATCAGGAACTCCACGTTCCAGGGAAACATTCCCATCATCGGATCCAACCCGAACGAGCCTTCGCTCGCGAGCCCGAGTGGCAGTCCCGCGAGTTCCATGCCGAGGCGCGCCTTCTTGCGCGCCGCCTCGAGCTGGGTGCCGGCGCGCGGGATGTCGCGCGTGAAGGTGCCGAGGAGATCCGTGTCGTAGCCCGCCACCCGCTCCACCCGGCAACCGAGCGCGCTCTCCAGCAGCGGCGCGAGCACGCGCTCCTTGCCGTGCCGGGTGAGCAGCGCGATCCGTTGCCCGGCGTAGCGGGGCGGGTCGTCCGGCGCACGGCGGCCTCGCGGCGGATTCGTCATGCGCGTTGTTGCGGACGGCCGCGCGCGCCGAGCTTGCGCGCCTCCTCCAGCAGCAGCACCGAGGAGGCCACCGCCGCCGCCAGGCCCCAGTCCGCCAGGCTGAGATCGGTGGTGCGGAAGATCGCCTGCGCCGGCCCCCAGTGCACCACTACCACCTGCAGCACCAGCACGCCGGCGAGCGCCAGCCACAGCATGCGGTTGCTGAAAAAGTTCCGGTTGAACGCCGAGCCGGTTTCGGCGCGGGCGTTGAACACGTTGAAGAATTGAAACAGCACGAAAGTGGTGAAGGCGAGTGTCAGCGCCCGCGCCTGATCGCCGGATTGCAGGCCGTACCAGAACACGGCCAGCGTGCCCGCAGCCATGGTGAGACCGAAGAGCACCAGCGTGCGCAGGCGGCGCAGCGTCAGTATCTCGGCCCCGGGCGGGCGCGGCGGCTCATCCATGATGCCGTCGCGCGCCGGATCCACGCCCAGCGCCATGGCGGGTGGGCCGTCCATGATAATGTTCACCCACAGGATCTGAACCGGGTTGAACGGCACCGGCCAGCCTAGCAGCGCCGCCCCCAGCACCGCGCCCAGCGCCCCCATGTTGGTGCTGAGCTGGAAGCGCACGAACTTGACGATGTTGTCGTAGATGGTGCGGCCTTCCTCGACCG
>CAYUAZ010000279.1:0-1757 GCA_964442865.1 uncultured Gammaproteobacteria bacterium | reverse complement strand
CTCGTAAAATACCGGGACAGCGGGTCCCCATGGATCACGCCTTGGCGGGAGAACAAGGCATTATCACCTCTTTCGATCACCGGCAGCGCCATGTGGTCACAGCCTACGGCCCGCTGCTCGCGGGAGAACTCGGCGTGGAGGTCAAGATAGACAGCAACGAACTCTACCAGCCGATACGCCTCCAGTTACAGAATATATTTCCTTTTTTGTTGGGGTTATTGTTGCTGGGGATAGCGTTGGTACGTTGGCAGATTACCCCTCTTATGCGCCGCGTGGTACGGTCGGAGCGGCAACTGCAAGAGACCAATCTGATGCAGCACGCCATCCTCGACAGCGCCAATTTCACCATCATTTCCACCGACCCGGAGGGCGTTATCCGCACCTTTAACAAAACCGCGGAACGTTTGCTGGGCTATACCGCTGACGAGGTCGTCGGAAAAAAGACGCCTGGCATCATCCACGATCCCGCAGAAATGGTGCGCCGCGCGGAAGCCCTGTCGAGAGAGTTGGGGGTTCCCATCCAGCCGGGCCTTGAGGTCTTCATCACCAAACCGCGTCTCGGCATGGTCGATGAAAACGAATGGAGCTATATCCGCAAGGATGGCAGCCGCTTCCCGGTGCTGCTGTCCATCACGGCCTTGCGTAATGCCGAGAATGAAATCACCGGCTATATGGGCATCGCCAGCGACATCAGCGCGCGCAACCAGGCCGCAGCCGAGCTGAACCGGTTCAAGAACATCCTGGACGATACGCTGGACATGATTTTCATGTTCGAGCCGGACAGCTTGCACTTCGTATACACCAGCCGTGGCGCCATCGAAAGCATGGGCTACGGCCGCGAAGAATTGCTGCAAATGCGGCCCTATGATATCGAGCCGTTAATGCCGGAGCCGGAGATGCGCGCCTTCTTCGCCCCCTTGATCGCAGGCGATAAACCTTCGCTGACCTTCGAAACCCAGCATCGCCGCAAGGACGGCACGGATTTCCCTGTGGAAGTGTTTCTCCAGTTCTTCAAAAACCCCGGCGAACAGGGTCTGTTTATCGCCATCGTCCGCGACATCACGGAACGTAAACAGGCCGAAAGCACCCTGCGCGACAGCGAGACCCGGATTCGCGCCATCCTGGACACCGTGGTGGACGGCATAGTCACTATCAATCATCTGGCCCGCATCGAATCATTCAACCCCGCGGCGGAGCGGCTGTTCGGCTACCGGGCAGAGGAAGTCATCGGACAGAATGTCAACATTCTGATGCCTGAGCCTTACCACAGCGAACATGACGGCTATGTCGGCAATTATATAAAAACCAAAACTCCCAAGATCATCGGCATAGGCCGCGAGGTGACGGGAAAACGCAAGGACGGCTCGCAGTTCCCCATGGATCTGGCGGTCAGTTCCATGATACTCAATAACCAGCGTTACTTCACCGGCATCATCCGCGACATCACCGAACGTAAAAAAATTGATCTCATGAAGAGCGAGTTTATCTCGACGGTCAGCCACGAGCTGCGTACTCCGCTCACCGCCATCCGCGGTTCCTTAGGCCTGCTATCGGGTGGCGCCGCCGGGCTGTTGCCGGACCAGGCAGCAGATCTGGCGCAGATCGCACTTAAAAACAGCGAGAGGTTGGCGAGGCTCATCAACGATATCCTGGACATCGAAAAGATTGAGTCCGGCAAGATGGAATTCAACATGCACCCCGTGAAGGAGCACAGGAAGCGAGGGAGCGATAGCGGACGAGCGGTGTGGGACGACCCC
>CAYUAZ010000278.1:0-1798 GCA_964442865.1 uncultured Gammaproteobacteria bacterium | reverse complement strand
CCACCCGCGAATGCAATATATCTCCCACGATCGCCACGCAAAGCTTGCCGAAGTCGCCCTTGTGGCGGCGCACCGTGAACATGTCGAGGATGGCCTGGGTGGGATGCGCGTGGCTGCCGTCGCCGGCGTTGATGACACTGACGTGCGGCGCGACATGCTGAGCGATGAAATGCGCGGCGCCGCTTTCGGCATGGCGCACCACGAACATGTCGCAGTGCATGGCCTCCAGGTTACGCAGCGTGTCGAGCAGCGATTCGCCCTTGGTGGTGGAGGAGGCGCTCACGTTGATATTGAGCACGTCCGCCGACAGGCGTTTGGCGGCGAGTTCAAACGTGGTGCGGGTGCGGGTGCTGGGCTCGAAGAATAAATTGACGATGGTCTTGCCGCGCAGCAGCGGCAGTTTTTTTACGGCTTGTTCGCTGGTCGCGGCGAACGACTCTGCGGTATCGAGGATTTCGTTGAGTATCGAAGGCGCCAGCCCTTCAATGGTGAGAAAGTGGCGCAGACGGCCCTGGGGGTCTAGCTGGATATTGCCTTGTCTCATTAGGTCAGTTGCGTTTACGCACACTCAGCCGCAACGGGCCGGGGCCGTGCAGTTTGATATGTTCGTCGCTGTTAAGTTCCATACGTTGTCCGACCACCGCTGCCTGGATGGGCAGCTCACGCCCGCCGCGATCCACCAGCACCGCCAGCATCACGCTGGCCGGGCGGCCGTAGTCGAAGATTTCGTTGAGCGCGGCGCGCAGCGTGCGGCCGGTGTACAAGACGTCGTCCACCAGTACGATGTGCCGGTTGTCGAGATCGAAGGGCAGGTGCGAGGGCGTCACCTGCGGGTGCATGCCGATGCGGGTGAAGTCATCACGATAAAAGGAGATGTCCAGCGTGCCGAGCGGTTCAGGGATATTGAGGAGGCGGTGCAGCCGTTCGGCGAGCCACACCCCGCCGGTGTGTATGCCGATCATCAGCGGCTCCGAGACGTTGCGCTTTTTCAATAAAGCGCTAATCTCATCCGCCATTCTTGCCAGTAACGACTCGACATCAATATCCAAAAAATCACTCATGTGCGGACCCTCCCGGGCAAATCTTGCAGCCAGGTGTGCAGAATCACCTGCGCGGCAAGACTGTCTATGTCCTGTTTGCTATGACGTTTCTCGGAGCGCAGGCTTTGCGCCTCGTGGGAACTCAAGCGCTCGTCCACGGTATGTACGGGGAGATTAAAGCGGCCGTGCAGTTGCTGGCCAAAACGCCGCGCTGCGCGGGTCATGGCGTGCTCCGTGCCGTCCAGATTGAACGGCACGCCCACCACCAGCGCATTCGGCCGCCAGGTCTCGATGATGCGGCTGATGGCCGTCCAGTCGGGGTGCGCATCGGTCACGCGCACCGTTTCCAGCGGGGTTGCGGTGTGGGTCAACGGCTGTCCCACCGCGATGCCGATACGGCGGGCGCCATAGTCGAAGCCAAGCACCGGCTGCACATCCGGATTCATGAGTGCCCCACCTCGCCGGAAAGAGTGCTGATGTCCACGCCGAGCAAGGCGGCGGCTGCGCTCCAGCGTTTTTCGTAAGGCGTTGTGAACAGGATGCGCGGATCGGCCTGGCCGTTCAGCCAGGCGTTCTGGGCGAGCTCTTCTTCCAGTTGGCCCGGCCCCCAGCCGGCGTAGCCGAGCGCCACCAGGGCCTGGCCGGGAAATTCACGGTGTGCGATGGCGGTTAAAATATCGCGCGAGGTGCTGAGTCCGAGGGTGGCGGTGATGGGTAAGGTGGATTCCCAGTGCAGCAGCGGCTGGTGGAGGATAAAG
>CAYUAZ010000277.1:0-1812 GCA_964442865.1 uncultured Gammaproteobacteria bacterium | reverse complement strand
CCAGACTGATATCCGTCTTCGGCAGCAATTCTTTACCGGCTTGGTCGCGGACCTCAAAGGCGACGGTGTAATACAACTCAAACTCGCGTGCCTTGCCGGTGGCGCCCACCGACAGCAAGCGGCGCTCAAAACCGTCCGTAAGGATGGTCAGCAGCAACTTGGCCTGCTGCCGATCCCGGACGATGTGACTGCCGCTGCGGCGCAACTCGTCCGTTAAACCAGTCTGGGGGTTGCCGCCTTGCACATAGGTCACAGGTAACACGCGCGCGGCAACACCCTGCTCCTCTTGACCGCGCAGATGAAAGCCGCAGCCCGCCAGCGCGGCGGCCAGTGCGAATACTGCGATGCGTACATGGATTTTCATAGACTATCCCACCACGATATTAACCAGCTTGCCCGGCACAATCACCACTTTTTTGATCTGTTTGCCTTCGGTGTAGCGTTTGACGTTGCTGTCCGCCAGCGCCGCCGCTTGCACGTCGGCTTGATGGGCGCCGCTGGCCGCCGTGATATGTCCCCGCAATTTGCCATTAACTTGCACCACCAATTCAACCTCGTCTTGCACTAAGGCAGACTCGTCTACCTCCGGCCAGGCTGCCTGAGTGATGTCGCCTGCAAAGTCCAATCCATGCCACAGGGCATGGCTGATATGCGGGGTGATGGGCGCCAGCAGTCTCAGCAGTATACTCACCCCTTCACGCAGCAGTTCATCGTATACGCGGGCTCCGGGCTCCGCAGGTATCCTTTCCAATGTATTCAGTAATTTCATCGCGGCCGAAACCACCGTATTGAATTGATGCTTGCGGAAATCATAATTGGCCTGCTTGAGAATCTGGTGGATGTCTCTGCGCAGGGCGAGAGACTCCGGGCCTGCCGGCGACCCGTTCACACCGGCCTGCTTCTCAAGCCGCTCTCCCTGCTCATAGGCAAACACCCATAGCCGCTTCAAAAAGCGATAGGCGCCTTCCACGCCGGCGTCGGACCATTCCAGCGATTGTTCCGGCGGCGCGGCGAACATGGTAAACAAGCGTGCGGTGTCGGCGCCGTATTTGGCGATCAGCTCCTGCGGGTCCACGCCGTTGTTTTTCGATTTCGACATGGTTTCGATGCCGCCCACCTGCACCGCCAGCCCGTCGCTCTTCAGCGTCGCGGCGACGGTGCGGCCTTTGGCATCGCGCGCTATGGCTACATCGTGCGGGAAAAAATAGTCCTTCTTGCCGTTGGCGTGGGTGCGATAAAAGGTTTCGGCCAGCACCATGCCTTGCGTGAGCAACTTGGTGAACGGTTCGTCGCCGGTAACCAATCCCTCATCGCGTATGAGTTTGTGAAAGAAGCGCGCATAGAGCAGATGTAAAATCGCGTGCTCGATGCCGCCGATGTATTGATCTACCGGCAGCCAGTAGCGCGCATGTTCATCCACCATGCCGCTCACGCCATCGTGAGAACAGAACCGCGCGTAATACCAGGACGATTCAACAAAGGTATCCATCGTATCGGTTTCGCGCCGGGCGGGCTTGCCACACTGCGGACAAGTAGTTTCGTAAAACGCAGGCAGCTTGGCCAGCGGATTACCGCTGCCGTCCGGCACGATGTCTTCCGGCAGTACGACGGGCAAATCCTTATCCGGCACCGGCACGTCACCGCACGCCGTGCAGTGAATGATCGGAATCGGACAGCCCCAGTAGCGCTGGCGCGAGATGCCCCAGTCGCGCAGGCGGAAATTGACCTGGCGGTGTGCGATGGCCTTGCCATTGCGCAATTCGCTCTCCAGCCGCCGCGCAACCTTTTCCTTTGCGTCGACAATCGAAAGCC
>CAYUAZ010000276.1:0-1817 GCA_964442865.1 uncultured Gammaproteobacteria bacterium | reverse complement strand
CCGGGTGCCGTAATGGTTTTGTTCCACACCCCCCATACGCATCCACTTGCAGATCACGCGGAAGTTCATGCCGTGATTCTTCTGGCGCGAGTAAGTCGAGTTACCGGCGCGGTGCAGGTGCAGGATCATGTCGTTCTTGCGCGACCACTTGGCCATGGACTGAATGGCGGTGTAGCCGATGACGAGGTCTATCATGATGATGACCGAGCCCAGATCCTTGGCGAATTCGGCGCGCTCGTACATCTCTTCCATGGTGCCGGCGGTGACGTTGAGGTAATGGCCCTTGACCTCGCCGGTGGCAGCAGAGGCCTTGTTGACGGCTTCCATACAGTAGAGGAAGCGGTCACGCCAGTGCATGAACGATTGGCTATTAATGTTCTCATCGTCCTTCATGAAATCCAGGCCGCCTTTGAGGCCTTCGTACACCACGCGCCCATAGTTGCGGCCCGACAGGCCGAGCTTGGGCTTGGTGGTGGCGCCGAGCAGCGGACGGCCGAATTTGTCGAGACGCTCGCGTTCAACAATGACGCCGGTGGCCGGACCCTGGAAGGTCTTGAGGTAAGCGACAGGAATGCGCATGTCTTCCAGGCGCAGCGCCTTCACCGCCTTCATGCCAAACACGTTACCGATGATGCTTGCTGTCAGGTTAGCGATGGAGCCCCCCTCGAACAGATCCATGTCATAGGCGATGTAGGCAAACACCTGGCCGGGGGTGCCGGGTACCGGATCCACCTTGTACGCCTTGGCGCGGTACAGGGGCGCGTCGGTCAAACGATCCGTCCATACCACCGTCCAGGTCGCGGTCGAGGATTCACCGGCCACGGCCGCCGCCGCTTCAATCGCATCCACACCTTCTTGCGGGGTGATACGAAACATCGCCAGCATGTCGGTATCTTTGATCTTGTAGTCCGGCTCCCAATAGCCCATCTTGGCATAGGGAAGAACGCCCGCTTTGTAGCGCTCCTTGCCTTCCTTCAGTGTTCCTACCTCTGTGTCTTTCGCCATAACGGCCTCCACTGTTTATCAATTATCAATCGTTAAACCGCATACATTCCGCAGCGCCTGCCCACTCTCTGCGAGGATCGCTGACGCGCAACACACTTTTAATACTTATATTTTAATCAATAACCCTCATTAGTAATAATTAATAATAAATATGATATTCATAGATATTTATCTATGTATGTATGTGTTTGTCCCCGGCGGCCCGGAGCAGTGCGCACTCTGCACGCCCCTGCCCCTCCGGCAACATATCCTAAGATGCCGCACTCCGCGTAGCGTCAACGCGCCGGCCGAAGCCCGGGGATTAATGCTTGACCCACAGCGCATCGGACACCAGAATCATCCCGCCGAAACGCTTGAGTATCGGTCGCATCCACTCCACCAGCTCACTGATCCTGTCCGGTTCACAAGCGATCAATATATAGCTGTTATTGAGTTCGCCGCTCACGCCGCCCAGACTTACGCCGCGGTCGCCTTTGCCGGAGGCCTCGTGCATCATGGTGTACTGGGTGAAGCCGTGGCTCTCCAGAATATCCAGCAATTGAGGCGCAGCCACACTTTCCATAACGATCTCTACTCTTTTCACGGGTTTCATGGCTTGCCTCTCACAAAAGTTGGGTCAGTTGATAATACAGCGGTATCCCGAGCACGATATTGAACGGGAAGGTGAGCGCAAGCGCCATGCCGAAGTAGAGCGCCGGATTCGCCTCCGGGATGGCGACGCGCACCACCGCCGGCACCACGATATAGGGGGCCCCCGCCGCCAGCCCCGCGAGCATCAGCGTATCCCCGGCCGACAAGCCGGCGAGATGGGG
>CAYUAZ010000275.1:0-1847 GCA_964442865.1 uncultured Gammaproteobacteria bacterium | reverse complement strand
TTAAAGGTGACAGTAATTACTCGCCGCTGAAAAAAATATCACCGTAATACGCCGTCGCCGTTTCGCCGGTGTTGTCGGTGTCGGTCATGATGGCGACGCCGGAGATCATGGACGGCTCCTCGCCGAAGGCCTTTTTGTAGTCTGCATAGACGTTGCGTGACTCCTCCACCCACTGACCGGTTTTTTCCGTCCCGCTTTCCACCACGATCATCTTCACGAAACCGGTGTAGGCGTTGTCTACGATAGTGTCCTTGGGAGTTTTTGATTCCCAGATATAGTTGATCGCGCCGATCGGCAGATCGGAGCCGAACAACAGTTTGCCTGTGTTGTATTTGAGTTTTCTGCCGAAGCTCACCTTGTCGGGTTCGTAGGCGAAAGTGATGTAGATGCGTGCGGCATAGTCGTCGCCGTCTTTGCGGGTGACATCGCTTTTCTGGATGACGTTATCCACTTTCCAGCGCCAGTGCAGGATGGGCGTCTTGTTGAGGTCTATGGCGATCTTGTGGGTAAGGCCCGACGCGGCGGCCTCGCTTGCCGCCTTGACGACGAGAGTGCTACCGTCTTTCACCACTTCATAATCGGTATGTTTGGATATTTTTGGAAAGGTGAGCGGCTCCCAACCGGGAGGCGGCGTTTTCCCTACGCCGGCGGCGGAGAATTTAGCGGCCTCGATGATTTCTTGCGCGTTGGCTGAGGAAATCGAAACAACAAGCAGCGTTGAAAGAATGCTGAGCCATGTTGCCACAAGCCGCATCTTATTATCCACCCTCGGCAAGCAATGCTTGAATCTTCTGCTCAGTCGTCGCGTACTCACCCTCGCCGACGTGCACGTAACGGATGACGCCTTGTTTGTCTATCAGATACATGGCAGGCCAGTAGCGATTGTTGTAGCTTTTCCAGGTGGCGAAGTCATTGTCTATCGCCACCGGGTAGGTGATGGCGTGCTCGCGCACATAGCGTTTGACGTTCTCGATATCGCGCTCGTTGTCGAATTCAGGACTGTGCACGCCGACCACCACAAACCCTTGCGGGGCGAATTTTTTATGCCATTGTTTGACGTAAGGCTCCACATTGCGGCAGTTATAGCAGCCATAGGTCCAGAATTCCACCATGACGACCTTGCCCTTCAGATCTGCCAGATGCAGCGGCTGGGCATTGAGCCAAGTTTCGTTCAAGAGTTCCGGGGCCTGGCGGCCAAGATCGCCAGCGGGGGTAACCGGGGCGGCGGTGAGCATGAGCAGACCTGTTAATAAACCTGAAATTGTCCTCATCATAAGACTCCTTTGGGCACGTTCCGTGCTAGCAGTATGCTGTTATCTATCGAAGATGGCTTTATACTCTAGCTATTAAAAATCACAGAGTTATCACAAAAGAATCATAATTCAGGGCGTTTGCCAGCGATGCAAGAGCAGATAAGAATATCGGCCGATCTGGAGGCGTTAAGCACCGCCGCTGCAAAGCGTTGGTTGGTGCTTGCGGCGGAGGCCATCGCTGCTCGCGGGGCGTTTCACGTGGCGCTGTCGGGTGGCGCTACGCCAAGGCGTTTATATGAGCGGCTGGCCGCAGCGCCGTTTGTTCGTGAGATAGATTGGTCGCGTGTTCATACCTACTTCACCGACGAGCGCTGCGTCCCGGCCGATCACCCAGACAGCAATTTCCACATGGCGAGCGAGGCTCTGCTGCGCCATGTCCTCATCCCGCCCGGACAAATCCACCGCATAGAGATCAGCCTGGCCTCTATCCGCCAGGACGCTGCGGCCTATGCCGAGGTGTTACGCAAACATCTGCCAAAATCAATAGAAGGCATGCCGCAATTTGATCTGGTGCTGTTAGGGCTGGGGCCGGAT
>CAYUAZ010000274.1:0-1895 GCA_964442865.1 uncultured Gammaproteobacteria bacterium | reverse complement strand
GGGACATGAAATACGCCAGCCCCCGCTGTATCATTATCGCCGACACCAAGCTTGAGTTCGGGTTGGACGAGCAGGGCGAGCTCAACTTGATAGACGAAGTGCTGACGCCCAATTCGTCGCGCTTCTGGGCGACTGAGAGTTATAGGCCGGGTAGCCATCCGCCGAGTTTCGACAAACAATACGTGCGCGATTATCTGGAAAGCATCGGCTGGAACAAACAACCTCCTGGGCCTGAGTTACCGCCGGAAATCGTAGCGCGCACCTCTGAGAAATACCGGCAGGCCCTGCATACGTTGATGGATGACAGCGGCAGTGAGGGATGACGATATCGGGCGCGCTGCGGAAATATTACGCGGCGGTGGTGTCGTCGCCTTTCCCACCGAGACCGTGTACGGCCTCGGTGCGGATGCGCTGAATCCCCAGGCGGTCGCGCGCATCTTCGCCATCAAACGGCGTCCGCCCGATCATCCGCTCATCGTGCATCTGCCGGATGTCTCCTATCTTAAAGACTGGGCATGCGACATCCCGCGCGCGGCGTACCGGCTTGCCGAAAAATTCTGGCCGGGGCCTCTCACCCTGATTTTAAAACGCGCAGCGATCGTGCCGGACAACGTGAGCGGCGGACAAGACAGCGTGGGCCTGCGCGTGCCGGGGCATCCCATGGCGTTGGCGCTGCTGGAAAAATTCGGCGGCGCCGTCGCCGCGCCATCCGCCAACCGCTTCGGTCATGTCAGCCCTACGCGCGCCGAACATGTTCGGGAAGAACTGGGCGGCGAGGTGGACATGATACTGGACGGCGGGCCTTGCCGGGTCGGAGTGGAGTCCACTATCGTGAGCTTGCTGGATGCGCGCCCGCTCATCTTGCGGCCGGGCGCCATCTCACGAAGCATGCTTGCCGAGGCGTTGGGCGAGGAGATCGGGACAGGGACGGCGGAGAAGATTACCCTGCGCGCACCGGGCATGCTGGCCTCGCATTACGCGCCGCGCACACCGCTACACAAGGTCCCCGCCGCAGAATTATATGAGCGCGCCCTTGCGCTGGTTACTCAAGGTCAACGGGTCGGAGTGCTCGCGCGCCAAGAGGGCGCACATAAGTCTGGCCTATATTATTATCTGCTGCCCGATGACCCAAAGGATTGCGCTCATGAACTTTACGACACTTTGCGTAAGGCCGATGCGCGACGATTGGATATGCTGCTCATCGAAGAGCTTCCGCAGGATGAGACATGGCTTGCCGTGCGTGACAGGGTGACCCGCGCGGCGACATAGAAATGCACGACAAACCACAAATCGAGAAAACAGAAGCGCCCCCGGCGGACGCAACCAAACCGGGCGTGTACCTCGCCCCTTGGGAGAGCTCGCTCAGAAAAATCATCTCTCCCTTCGAAGAGTTCATCAAGAACCAGACCACCGCCAGCGTCATCCTAATGTTCTGCCTGGTCATCGCCTTGGTGATCGCAAACTCTCCCCTGGCGGATATTTACCAACGGATCGTCAATATGCCGATCGCCATAACGGCCGGTGATTTCATTTTGGAAAAAAGCGTCCACCACTGGGTCAATGAAGGCCTGATGGCGCTGTTTTTTTTCGTGGTGGGACTCGAGATCAAGCGCGCCATCCTGGTCGGAGAGCTTTCTAGTCCCCGGAAAGCCGCTTTACCCATCGTGGCGGCGCTGGGCGGGATGATCGTCCCCGCGCTGCTGTATTACTGGATTAATCCTGAAGGTGGCGCGGCGCGCGGCTGGGGGATTCCCATGGCCACCGATATCGCCTTTGCGGTCGGGGCGCTGGTGCTGCTCGGCCGCCGTATTCCCCGCTCGCTGGTGATGTTTCTGGTGGCGCTGGCGATTGCGGATGATTTGGGCGCCGTGTTGGTCATCGCGCTGTTTTACACG
>CAYUAZ010000273.1:0-1900 GCA_964442865.1 uncultured Gammaproteobacteria bacterium | reverse complement strand
AGAAAAATGAAGGGGGGGAGGGTGTCCAACTATACATCGAGGCCATATCCCAAATTCAGACCGGCAAGCACCACTGATGGAAGTATGCGGCCAACTCCAATCAGCGCCAACCCGGTTCCCCTGGCCTTGTTCACAGCGCGCGCATTATAAGGGTTGGGAGGCCATGACGTCAACGAAATCCGCAGAATTTCAGGCCAGCAGACGGCGGCGCAGCAGTACGCAGGCCACATACAGCCCCGCCGCGCCGTACAGTACCAGGACACCCAGATGGAGCAGCGGCTGGGTGAGGGGCTGCCCGGTCATGAGCGGGCGCACCAACTCCACGGCGTGGGTGAGGGGCAGGATTTGCGCGCCCCACTGGATGGCCAGCGGCATGGACTCCAACGAAAAGAACGTGCCACTCAGGAGAAACATCGGGGTAATGACGAGCGTCATGTAATACATGAAAAAATCGTAACCCTTGGCAAACGCGGTGACGCACAGCGCCAGCGCGGCGAACGACGCACCCGCCAGCAACACCAGCGGCAACACCCATAGCGCCCGCAGGTCGTGCACCAACCCCAGGCCCGCCGCCACAGCCAGGATGGGCGCGACCGACAGCAGGCTCTTGGTGCCGGCCCACAGCATCTCGCCCAGCACGATATCGTCCACGATAAGCGGGGTGGCCAGCATACCCTGCCAGGTTTGTTGGTGTGACATGCGCGTGAAGGCGGAGAACAGCGCCTCGAAGGTCGCGGTGTTCATGGCGGAGGCGCACACCAGGCCGGAGGCGAGAAACACGCTGTAGGGCATGCCCTGCATGTCGCCCACAAACACGCCGAGACCGAAGCCGAGCGCGAACAGATAGAGCAGCGGCTCGATAAAATTTGCGAGCAGGCTCGGGCCGAGCAGCTTGCGCCACACCAGGAAATTACGCCGCCACACGGGCAGCCAGCGCAGGCTGATATTGGGTAGTGTGTAATTCATGGCTTAAAATTTATAAAATGCTCAACGCAAAGTCGCCAAGGCGCAAAGATGGATAGTCTAAAAGCCTTCGCGTCTTGGCGTCTTTGCGTTGGGTGTTTGTATCTATTCAATCCCGCAAATCGCGCCCGGTGAGCTTGAGAAACACGTCTTCCAGGTTGGCCGGGCGGTGGATGTAGCGCAGTTGCGGGCGGGCGCTTAAATCCTCCAGCAGGGCGCGCACGTCGTGCGCGTAGCAGAATACCGTTTCGCCGATGTGTTCGGCGCGCGTCACCAGCGGCGCGGCGGTGCTGGTTTGCCATAGCTCCACGCCGGGGCCATAGACCTCCACCACCTGCGGTTCGATGTGGCGCTCGATCAGTCCTGCCGGACTGTCTTCGGCCAGGATGCGGCCATGATCCATCACCGCGATACGGCTGCACAGACGCTCGGCCTCATCCATGTAGTGGGTGGTGAGGATCAGGGTTTTGCCCTGGTTCATCAGCATGCGCAGGCGCTGCCACAACATCTGGCGCGCCTGCGGGTCGAGGCCGGTGGTGGGTTCGTCGAGAATCAGCAGTTCGGGATCGGCGATGAGCGCGCGCGCCAAGGTGAGACGACGCTTCATGCCGCCCGACAGCGTGCCGATGGGGGCGTGGGACTTGCCCTCCAGGGCCGTGAAGGTCAGCAGTTCTTCCACACGCTGTTCGATGATTTTTCCGCCGAGGCCGAAGTAGCTGGCATAGACGCGCAGATTTTCGATGACGGTGAAATCGGGGTCGAGGTTGTCCTGTTGCGGGACCACGCCGATGTGCGTGCGCATTTCGCGCGCCTGTTGCGGGATGTCAAAACCCAGCACTTTGAGGGTGCCGTCGCTGGACGGGGTCGCACCCAGCAACATCCGCAGGGTGGTGGTCTTGCCGGCGCCGTTGGGGCCGAGCAGCCCGAAACACTCGCC
>CAYUAZ010000272.1:0-1978 GCA_964442865.1 uncultured Gammaproteobacteria bacterium | reverse complement strand
ACCTCCTCCTTGATGCGCGAGGTGGCGGTGTGCGCGGCCATCCAGGCCGGGATGAAGCGGTGCATCTCGCCGTACAGGCGGACGTTCTTGATGACCTGCGCGCGATACACCTTGAGGCTGCAACCGTAATCGTGCAGGCGCACCTCGGTCATCCGTCCGATCAGCCAATTGGCGATGCGCGACGGAATGGTGCGCAGCCAGAGGTTGTCTTTGCGGTCTTTGCGCCAGCCGACCAGCAGATCGAGATCCTCGTCCAGCAGGCGCTGCACCATGCGCGGGATGTCGGCCGGGTCGTTTTGCAAGTCGCCGTCCAAAGTGGCGATCACATCGCCGCGCGCCGCATCAATACCCGCCTGCATCGCGGCGGTCTGACCGAAGTTGCGTTGCAGCGTTATGCTGCGTACATGGCCGCCGTACTGTACGACACCCTGCCGCATGACTCGTTCCGTGTCGTCCGTGCTGCCGTCACTGACCAGAATCAACTCCCACGGATAGCGATAACCGGCCAGTGCCTCGTGTACGCGCGCGAGCAGCGGCGCGACGCTCTCCGCCTCGTTGTACAGAGGCACGACGAGCGAGACGCGGTGCGCGGCGGATTCAACGGTGCTGTTCATGATGATCGGCGTATACGGCGCATAAAATCAGAGTAGTGTACCCCGATCAGGGCTGCAAGGTAAGCGATCAGTGTGCCGATCAACGCGCCGGTGACAACCTGGCTGGGGTAGTGTTTGCCTAGATAGACGCGGGAGATCGTTACTAATAGAGCGATGCCGAACAGCGTCAGCGCCCATGCGCGCGAACGGGTCATGAAGCTCATAAAAGTGGCTGCGGCAAAAAAGTTGAGCGCGTGGTTGGAGGGGATGCCGTTCAACTGAAATCCGCAGCGCCCGTTGGGAAGCCGCAGCAACTCAGCGATGACGTAGCACGGGCGAGGTTGCGCCCATAGATGCTTGACCAGATTACCCAGCGCATCGCCGACGATGACCAGGGCAAGCAACGCCAGCCACAGCCGCACCCCATCCCGGCCGTATTGCTTTATGCTGAGCGCGAGCATAATGGCCAGCAACGGAAAGGCGAAGGTATTGCGGTCGGACAGCCAGGAAAAAAGGACATCATTCCAGGGATGCGCCCAGGACTGGTTGATCCAGACGAGCAGCGCCTCATCCATGTTGAGGACGTGACAGTAGTAGGCTCAACGCCCCGCCCAGCAGCGTGGTGGCGAGCAAAAACAAGTGCAGGTTGACTGCGGCCTTGAAGGCGGCCGCAGCCGGGGCGCCGAACGGCAGCAGGCCCGCCACCACGCCCGCCTCGTAGGTGCCGGCGCCCGCGAACGAGTGTAGCGGCAGCACGCTGGTGACATCGCCGCCTATCACGCCGATCCAAGCGGCGGCGAACGGGATCTCGATAAACAAGCGCAACACCCAGACGAACACGCCCAGTTTGACGATCCAGTTGATGACGGTCCACAGCCAGGCGCGCCAGAAGGCGCCGTGGCTGTACGGCAGGCTGCTTAAAACCTTGTGCAGCAGGCGGCGCGGACGTCCGCCCGGATGGGCGCTCAGATAGTTGCGTAGCGTTGCATTACCCAGAAACAGCAGATACGGTACGCTCAGCCAGAGCAGACACGCCGCGACGGCATAGGTCCAGGGCCGAACCGTGATGCACAGCGCGAGCAACACCAGGGTGTGCATGTCCAGCACCCGAAACCACAGCAGTGCGGGAGTGGAACGCATCAGAGGTACATTGAAATAGCGCTTCATCAGTAGGGGAAAGGAAATCTCGCCGGCCCGCATCGGCAGCAGGTTATTAAAAAAATTATGCAGCAGCATGAGCTTGAGACAGGCCGCAAACGCCCCGCGCATTTCATCGCGGAAATAGTCGTACAAGCGCATGGCCCTGACCCAGTAAGTAACAAAGGTCAGTATAATAGCCAGCAATACCAGACTATAGGGCAAGGCCCGCCAGGGGGCGAGCAGGT
>CAYUAZ010000271.1:0-1981 GCA_964442865.1 uncultured Gammaproteobacteria bacterium | reverse complement strand
ACTGCATGGGACGCGGCTGCATTTGCGGGTTGCGGGCGTACTCGGCAAACGAGTTGACCATGTCCTTCATCACCTCCACCTGCTGCACGATGGTGTGGGTGGAGCGATCCAGCACCTCGGCGTCCTTGGCGTCCATGGTCTTCAAGTACTTGTGACGCAGGCGCTCGGCGGAGAGCTGGATCGGCGTGAGTGGATTTTTGAACTCGTGCGCCAGACGCCGCGCCACCTCCCCCCAGGCGGCGTCGCGCTGCGCCTGGATCAGGGCGGTGACGTCATCGAACACCACCAGATAATCCGACTCCGCTCCGTCGGCGCCCGGCAGCAAGGTGCCTCGGCACATCAACGTCTGCCGCCCGGCGGGCGTCGTCATGACGCACTCTTCGCGCCAGTCCTGTTGCGCGGGCGCGGCAAGATGCCGGCCGATGGCGCCGCCAAATTCTGCAAGGTGCGGATGGGCGGCGGCGATCTCCTCCCACGTACGGCCCAGCGCTTCGCTGAGATCGGCGTTCAATAACTGACTCGCCGCCGCGTTCGCGGTGCGCAAGTGCTGCTGCGCATCCAACGTCAACACGCCCGAGGAGAGCCGCTCCAGCAGCGCCATCAGATAGACGCGCTGGCTCTCGGCCTGCTGCTGGCTCATACTCACCGCATCGCGCGCCTGCGCGATCTTGCGCGTCATGTCGTTGAAGGATTGCACCAGAAAACCCAGCTCATCGTTGGACGACACCGGCAGCCGCTTGTCGTAATCACCCGCCGCCACCGCGCGGGTGCCCTCCGCGAGA
Source organism: uncultured Gammaproteobacteria bacterium (assembly GCA_964442865.1). Classification (GTDB taxonomy): domain Bacteria; phylum Pseudomonadota; class Gammaproteobacteria; order SURF-13; family SURF-13; genus JACPZD01. Next base: position 1,199 of record CAYUAZ010000271.1, on the reverse strand, counting down.
TCGCGGATCGGCGCCACCAGCCGACGCGTGGAAAAGAATGCCGCCCACACCGCCGCCAGCAAGCTGAGCGCCAGCACCAGCGACAAGGTCAGTGTAAAGCTATCCTTGAGCGGCTTGCGCAGGAAGGCGAGTTTTTTATACTGGGCGAAGGCCGACTGGACACTGTCGGCGAGGCGGCTCTGCCGTTCGGCGATGGGCGCGAGCGCCTGCAACACCCGCAGCTCGGCGTTGGGATGCATCACCGGGACGCTCACCACCGCGCGCACATGCAGCCCGGCGTCGCGGATCGGATCCAGCGCCACGTAGTTGCGGCCCTGCCGCACCTGCGCCAGCACCCGCTCGGGCGGCAGATTCGGCGTGGCCATGGTCGGATCGGCGCTGCTGGAGGCAATGATGCGCCCGTTCTGCGCCAACAGGGTGAGCTCCTCCGCCGCGCTGCGCCCACGCAGGTCGTTAAGCACCAGCGCTGCATTGGTGTCGGTCGCGTCGGCGAGCTCATCGGCCAGCAGCTCGGTTTGCCGCAACATCTCGCGCAACCGTACATCGAGCGCGGCACGGCTCAAATCCAGCGCATCGCTCAAGGCCTGCTCGACGCGCACATCGAACCAGCTATCAATCCCGCTGCGCAAAAATCCCACCGAAAAATAAAACACCATCGAGACCGGCGCTACCGACAAGACGACAAACATAATCACCAGCCGTGCGGTAAGCCGCGAACCCGCGGCGCCCGCGCGGTATTGCCGCACCAGGCGCGTGAGCTGAATGCCGATCAGCGCCGCGAGGATCACCAGCCCTACGCCGTTCAGTATCAGCAACAGATAATAGATACGCCCGAACTGCTCGGAGCTCTGGGTGATATTGCTCACCAGATACAGCGACGCGAACAGCAGGATGAACAGGATCGCCACCCAGGTGAGGCCGAGGCGCGGGCGCTTCAATGCGTTAGCTCCCATGTGTACCACTCGCTTTGCACGCGCCACTGCGGAGACACATACGCCAGCAGGCGCAAGGGTCCGGGCAACGACTCGACATCGAGATCGGCGCGCAGCCGCACCGTATAGTTTGCAGCGGGATCGAGCAGGCGCTTGTCAAGCAACGGCAGATCGCTGATCTCGCCCAGCGTTTCAATACTGGCCTGCCGGGTAGGGAAATTGTATTGAATACCGCTGTTGAGATTTTTCACCAGGTATTGCTGAGTA
>CAYUAZ010000270.1:0-1992 GCA_964442865.1 uncultured Gammaproteobacteria bacterium | reverse complement strand
AGGGATGAGGAAGGCATCGTGTCCCTCTTGCGAGGTGATCTCGGCGTAGCTCACGTCGAGATCGTTGTCCTGCAAGGCGCGCACGATCTCGTGCGAGCGCGCGGGCGGGAAGCGCCAGTCGCTGGTGAAGGCAAGCACCAGAAAGCGCGCCGTCGCCCGTTTAAGCGCCGCCGCGAGGCTGTGATCGAACTCCGCGGCGGGATCGAAGTAATCGAGCGCCTTGGTCATCAGCAGATAGGTGTTGGCGTCGAAGCGCTCGACAAAGGATTTTCCTTGATAACGCAGGTAGCTTTCAACCTGGAACTCCACGTCGAAGCCGAAGTTGAGTTTGCCCTCGCGCAACTCGCGCCCGAATTTGGCGCGCATCGCATCATCGGAGAGATAGGTGATATGACCCAGCATGCGGGCGAGCATCAGCCCGCGGCGCGGCACCACACCCTGTTCGTAGTAATGCCCCGCGTGAAAGTCGGGATCGGACATGATGGCTTGGCGCGCGACCTCGTTGAAGGCGATATTTTGCGCGGACAATTTGGGCGCTGCGGCAATCACAATCGCATGGCGTAGGCCGTCGGGATAGTCCATCGCCCACTGCAGGGCCTGCATCCCGCCCAGGCTGCCGCCGATGATCGCCGCCCACTGTTTGATTCCTAACGCGGCGCCGAGGCGCGCCTGACTGTTCACCCAGTCGCGCACCGTGATGATGGGGAAGTCCGGGCCGTAGGGCTTGCCGGTGGCCGGATTGACGGTGGTCGGGCCGGTGGAGCCTTTGCAGCCGCCGAGATTATTGGGAGAGACCACAAAAAAGCGGCGCGTGTCGAAGGGTTTCCCCGGGCCGATGCAACTGTCCCACCAGCCCGGTTTTTTGTCCGCCATGCTGTGGTAGCCTGCCGCATGGTGATCGCCGGAGAGCGCGTGACAGATGAGAATCGCGTTGCTGCGCGCGGCGTTCAGCTCGCCGTAGGTCTCGTAGATCAGTTCGTAGTTGTCGAGCGTGCGCCCGCAGTCGAGCGCCAGCGGTTCAGCAAAGCGCAGCGTTTTCGGCGTGACCAGTCCGGCCGAATCGGCCGGAATCGTAATGGGCATCTCAGTGTAACGGTCTATTGTCCAAATGGCCGCTCAGTCTAATGACTACTGCATAGCAGCGCAACAGGTCTGGAAAAACGTCTTGACCTTATGCCCATAACATAAGACAGTACGCGTGGACATTACGATGAATCAAACTGAAAACATTTATGATGTGGCCATCGCCGGCGGCGGCATCGTCGGAGCGACACTGGCCTGTGCGCTGAGTGAGGGCGGCATGCGTGTCGCGGTGATCGAGGCCAAACAGCCCGAGGTTACCGCCGACCGGATGGACCCCCGCGTCAGCGCCATCAGCCGTGGCTCGGTGCAAATTCTTGAGTCGCTGGGTGTGTGGCGGGACTTGCGGCATGCGAGTCCATTCCGCGCGATGCAGGTGTGGGATGCCAGTGGTTCGGGCAATATCCGCTTCGACAGCGCCGATATCGGCATGGATACGCTGGGTTATATCGTCGAAAACAGTGTGATTCTGGCGGCGCTATGGGAGAAGCTACGCAACTCCACGACGACAGATAGGTACTGCCCGGCACGCATCACCACCGCAACCTGGCAGGGCGAGCGTGTCACGCTGGAGCTCGATGACGGACGGCGGCTAGCCGCCAGGCTGCTCGTCGGCGCCGATGGGGCGGATTCGACGGTACGGCGTCTTGCGGACATCACGACGCGCGGCTGGGATTACCATCAAACCGCGCTGGTGGCGACGGTGCGTACTTCACACCCGCATCACGAGACCGCCTGGCAGCGCTTTTTGCCGGGCGGCCCGCTGGCCTTTCTGCCGCTTGCCGACGGCTCATCGTCCATCGTCTGGTCGCTTCCCTGCGATCAGGCCGCGCGCCTGCTGGCCCTGAGCGACGACGCCTTGATAAATGCATTGCAAGAGTGTCTGCGCTGCCGCCCCCTGCAACGTTATGC
>CAYUAZ010000269.1:0-2000 GCA_964442865.1 uncultured Gammaproteobacteria bacterium | reverse complement strand
AAACGGCGTCGGTCGGGCGCTGCCGCTGGTGTTCCTGTCGGTGCTCGGCATATTGGGCGTGAACGCGCTGCCCGGCCTGCTCAAGCGCAAGGAGGCGGTGGACAAGTTCATCGGCTGGTCGCTGGTCGCCTTGGCCTCCTTCATCGTCTTGAATGGTGTCTTCGGTCACCTGTGGTACGAAGGCGGCGTGTTCCACGAGGGCTTGAACATGCTCGTGGAGCGCCTCGGCGGCGCGCGCATCGCTGAGGCCGATATCCCGATCGAGGGGATCGAGCAGAAGGTGCCGTTCGTGGAGTGGGGCGCGTGGGCCAATTTCCTGCTCACGCTCGGCGTGCTGTTCTGGTACTGGTGGAAGAACGAGCGGCGCGTCACCCGCGAAGTGTGGACGGTGCTGATTATTTTCGTCGTCTGGGGACTATCCCTGATCCCGGTAGGCATCAAGGCAATGTGAGGACGCATGAAGATCGAACTGGAAAGAAAGAATCTTGTGGTCGGGATGCTGTTCGTGTTCCTGGCCGGGATCTTTTTCGGCTACTTGTTGGCAACTTTCTAGGAGGACGCGATGGCGATCGTGAGAAAAAAATTCATCGTGGAGGGCATGCACTGTGGTTCCTGCGCCGTTTCGACCGGCATGATCCTCAAGAACATGAAAGGCATAAAGTCAGCGCACGCGGATTACGACTCGCGCAGCGCGGAGATTGAGTACGACGACGCCGAGGTTGGTCTGGCGCAGATGAATCAGGCGCTGGAAGGGCTGGGGTACCGGCTGGAGGAGCGGACATGATCGAGGTGCTCTTCATTACCGTTCCCAATTGTGCCCAATGCGCCAAGGCCAAGCACGTGATCGAGAAGGTACAGCCGGACTTCCCCGACCTAAAGGTGGAGTACGTCGACGTGACGCAGCACCCGGAGATCCTGCAGCAGTACCGGGTGCTGTCCGCTCCCGGCATCGTGCTCAACGGCAAACTCGAGTACACCGGAGGACTCGATGAGGCGGCCTTCCGCGCACGCCTGAGGCAACTTTCCGGCGGGTGACCGCGCGGGAAGGACGACGCGAACGGTTGTTCGGGTTTTCTAACGATAACATGGCTAATCTCAAAAGGAGGTCACATGGATTTACCTTTGTCTGCAAACCCCAGTGCAAGACGCCTGGCGGACATGGCGCTGTCGCTGCCCGGCAGGGAAGAGCATTTTTATCCGGTTGCGCCGCCTACACACGGAGGCCATACCATGAAAACCATCACCCTACACACGGAGGCCATATCATGAAAACCATCACCATCGAAGTCGGGGGGATGATTTCGGCGCTGAGCGCACGCGGCGTGGAAAAACAACTCGCCAAGCTCCCGGGCGTGCACAAGGCCGAGGTCAACTACGTCGCCGGCAGTGCGACGGTGGTCTACGACGAAACCGTCACCGACCTCAAGACCATCAAGGCCAGGGTGCACGAGTGCGGTTACCACTGCACCGGCGAGATGCTGCCGAAGCATGTGTGCGTGCCCGAGGACCCGCCGCACAACGGATGAGGAAAGCCATGTTCGAGCCGAAGAACGTTAGGAGCCACGAGGCGAGTTTGTCCGGGAGTCGCGGGTCAGGTGACACTATGAGTCAGAGGACACTCACCGCCGATGCCGAACTGGAAAAGCTGCAGCGCGCATCATTTAACTACTTTCTGCACGAGACGAATCCCGTCAACGGGCTGGTGATCGACAAGACCGAAGCAGATTGGCCTGCCAGTATTGCCGCCACCGGCCTCGCGTTGGCGGCGTACCCGGTGGGCGTCGAGCGCGGATTCATGTCGCGTGGCGCGGCGGTGGAACGAACGCTGACGACCCTGCGATTTTTCTGGAATAGCCCGCAAGGTACCGAACCTGATGCGACAGGCTATCAGGGCTTTTACTACCATTTTCTTGACATGCAGACCGGGCGGCGCGCCTGGCAATGCGAACTGTCGACGATAGACAGCGCTTTTCTGCCGGCGGGCGCGTTGACGGCAGGAA
>CAYUAZ010000268.1:0-2021 GCA_964442865.1 uncultured Gammaproteobacteria bacterium | reverse complement strand
CACCATAGACACCGTGGCGGTGGATCTGCGCGCAGGCGACGCCGGACTATTCGGCGCCAACGGCTCGGTCGTTGTAGACCCCGGCTTCATGACGGTCTACCAGGAAGGGCTGGACGAAGGCAAGAGCGAAGACGAAGACCGCCTGCTGCCGCTGATGCTGGTAGGCGAGTCCGTGGATTTGCTCGGCATTCGCCCCGAACAACACTTCACCGAACCGCCGCCCCGTTTCACCGAGGCCAGCCTGGTGAAGACGCTGGAAGAATACGGCATCGGCCGTCCCTCGACCTACGCCAGCATCATCTCCACCCTACAGGCGCGCGAATACGTGGTGCTGGACAAGCGTCAGTTTTCCCCCACCGATGTCGGCCGTGTCGTCAACAAGCTGTTGACCGAACCCTTCGCCAAATATGTGGACTACGACTTCACCGCCAAGCTGGAAGATGACCTCGACGCCGTGGCGCGCGGCGAAAAAGAGTGGATACCTCTGATGAAGGATTTCTGGAAACCCTTCAAGGAACAAGTAGACCTCAAAGAGGAAACCGTCACCCGCAAGGATGTCACCCAGGAAGCCATGGACGAAGCGTGCCCCAAGTGCGGCAAACCGTTATCCATCCGTCTCGGCCGACGCGGAAAATTCATCGGCTGCACCGCTTACCCCGAGTGCGACTACACCCGCAACCTCGACGACAAACCCGGCCTGGTCGAACCCGAGATCGTGCCGGACCGCGTCTGCCCGGATTGCCAGTCGCCGCTGGTCATCAAGAGCGGCCGCTACGGCAAATTCATCGGCTGCACCAACTACCCGAACTGCAAACACATCGAACCGCTGGAAAAACCCGCCGACACCGGCATTGACTGCCCGCTCTGCCATCAAGGCACCCTGCTCAAGCGCAAATCCCGCTACGGCAAGATTTTCTATTCCTGCGCCACCTATCCCGCCTGTACCTACGCGGTGTGGAACGAGCCTGTGCCCGGCCCCTGCCCCAAATGCCAGTGGCCGATCCTGACCATCAAAACCACCAAACGCCGCGGCACCGAAAAGGTGTGTCCGCAGAAAGAGTGCGGCTATGCCGAGCCTTACGAAATAGAGGCCGCAGCAGCCGTTGAAGCGTAGGGTCGAATTCATTCGGCCTACCTAGAGGATTATGTACTCCGCATCGCCTCATCCACCGCCGCGCGCGTGAGCTGCGGGGCAAACAATTCGATGAAGGCATATAGATACCCCCGCAGATACGTGCCGCGGCGCACCGCGATGTTGGTAGTGCTGCTGTCAAACAGGTGCGCGGCATCAAGCATGCGCAGATTCTTATCGCGCTCCGGTTCGAAGGCCATTTTGGCGAGCAGGCCCACGCCCAGCCCCAGCCCCACATAGGTCTTGATGACATCCGAGTCGAGCGCGGTGAGCACCACGTTGGGCTTCAAGCCGCGCGCCTCGAAGGCCTTGTTGATGAGCGAGCGGCCGGCGAAGGCGAAGTCGTAGGTCACGATGGGATAACGCGCGAGGGCCTCCAGGGTCAGCGGCTTTTCCTGTAAAATGGGGTGGCGGGGCGGCGCGACCACGCAGCGGTTCCACTGATAGCAGGGCATCACCGCCAGTTGCTCGTGCAAGGCCAGAGCTTCGGTGGCGATGCCGACATCCGCCAGGCCGGACTCGACCATCTCGGCGATCTGGGTGGGGTTGCCCTGGTGGATATGCAGATTGACCTGCGGATAGCGTCCGGTGAAGGCCTTGATGGCCTTGGGTAATGCATAACGCGCCTGGGTGTGGGTGGTGGCGATGGACAGACTGCCGGCTTCCTCGTTGGTGAACTCGGCGCCGGTCTGTTTGATGTTTTGCAGGTCGCGCAACACCTCTTTGGCCTGCGTGAGAATAATACGCCCCGGCGGGGTGATATCGGTCAGCCGTTTGCCGCTGCGCTCGAAGATGCGTACTCCCAGTTCTTCCTCCAACAGGTGAATCTGTTTGCTCACCCCCGGTTGGGAGGTGTGCAGGCTCTCGGCGGCCAGAGAGATGTTCAGGC
>CAYUAZ010000267.1:0-2051 GCA_964442865.1 uncultured Gammaproteobacteria bacterium | reverse complement strand
GTGGCGTCGCGTCGAGCCCCAGCGCGGCCTTCAAGTCTTCCAGGCGTTGGCGGAGGGTGCCCTTGTTGGACAGTTCAAAGGCCAGGGCATGCCCGGCGTTGGCGGCCGCCATCTGCACCCAGCGCGCCCGCTCACCGCGCGCCGCGTGTGTAATCGTCACCTTGTGACCCGCCTGCGCCGCCAGGCCTTGCTGCAACAGCGCCTGCTCATCCAGCGGCAGATTGATAAGAATCTCGCCGGGGATCTCTCTGCCGATAGCCGGTTCTCCGCCCCGCGCGGGGGCGACTAGATAATATTGCGAAATAAAGGCGCTCAGCACCTCAGCTGCGCCGGCGCCTGCGGGGGTACGCGGGAAAAAGGATTTGTTGCCGAGGTTGCGCCCGGCGCGGACGTAAAACACCTGCACGCACACCACGCCATTCTGAACTGCGCAGGCGATCACATCGAGGTCCCCCTTCTCGCCGCTGACATATTGGTGCTCCTGCACCCGCCGCAGCATGGCGATCTGGTCGCGGTAGTGGGCGGCGCGCTCGAAATCGAGCTGTGCTGCGGCGGACTCCATGCGCGCGGCCAGATCGTCGGTGAGCAGGTGGCTCTTGCCCTCCAGAAACATCACCGCATGCTGCACGTCTTGCCGGTAGGTCTCCTTGTCCACCAATCCCACGCAGGGCGCGGTGCAGCGTTTGATCTGGTACTGCAAACAGGGGCGCGAGCGATTCTTGAAAAAGACATCCTCGCACTGGCGCACGGGAAACACCTTTTGCAGTAGATGCAGGCTCTCGCGCGCCGCGCCCGCGCTGGGATAGGGACCGAAATAGCGGCCCTTAGCCCGCTTGGCGCCGCGGTGCAAGGCCAGGCGCGGAAAGTCATCCGTGCTGGAGAGATAGATAAACGGATAACTCTTGTCATCACGCAGCAGCACGTTATAGCGGGGCTGCAACTCCTTAATCAGGGTGTTTTCCAGAATCAGCGCCTCGGTCTCGGTGTGCGTGACGGTCACCTCGATAGCGCTGATCTGCGCGACCATAGCCTGCGTCTTGGAGTCGTTCGACGCGCGAAAGTAACTCGTCACACGCTTCTTGAGATTGCGCGCCTTGCCGACATACAGCACAACACCCTCGGTACCCAGCATTCTGTAGACACCGGGGCGGCCGGTCAGGGTTTTGAGAAAACCCTCGGCATCGAAATGGGCGCTGGCTGTTTTCATCCTGATATTATAATTCACATTAAGTACATTTAATAATATATTGAATTTAATAATGTATTATTAATATTGTCACTGACCTTTCGGCACGACAGACAACGGCCAATGGCTCAATCCTAGCGGCACGGTTTATAATCATCGTACTCCAGCCAAAAGAGCCTACGCATGAAAATCGGCGCCTCATCCATACGTCCCAACACGCTATTAGACTACCAGAAGCGGCTGTGGCGGGTTATCAAAGTAGAACACGTCAAGACCGGCCGGGGCGGGGCCTTTGCCCAGGTCGAGATGAAAGACATCGAGACCGGCACCAAACTCAACGAGCGCTTCCGCGCCGAGGACAAGGTAGACGAAATCGAACTGGAAACACGCAAGATGCACTATTCCTACGAGGATGGCGACGCGCTGGTATTTCTGGATAACGAGAACTATGAACCCTTAAGCGTCGCACGCGAGTTTCTCGAAAAAGAGCTGGGCTACCTGCTGCCCAACACGGAGATCCAGGCCAAGCTCTACGACAACCGGCTGATCTCGGTCGAGCTGCCGTCGAATGTCGTTCTCGAAATCATAGAGGCCGACCCGGTTGTGAAAGGTCAAAGCGCGACCAGCTCCTATAAGCCGGCAACATTAGAGACGGGACTGAACATCCTGGTGCCACAATTCATCGGCGTGGGCGACCGTATCAAAATTAACACCGGCACGGGTGAGTATGTGGAGCGGGCGTGAGGTAACCAGATCCAGCCCGTGATATTCAAGACGCCTCGCTCACCTGTTGGTAGTGAGTGGTGATCGCATCAAATGGCTGAGGTTTGGCAATGCCGTAGCCTTGGGCATGATCCACTCCTAT
>CAYUAZ010000266.1:0-2072 GCA_964442865.1 uncultured Gammaproteobacteria bacterium | reverse complement strand
GGAATTTCAGGCGGCCTCTTCGGAGTCTATCTTGATGAACGAGCCGCTCATGTCGGCGCCCCAGCGCACGTCGTCGAAGATGAAAAATTCTGGTTCCGGGCCAAAGTAAGCAGTATCGGCGATGCCGGTGGATTTCATGTAGGCCTCGCAACGCTGCGCGAGCGAACGCGGGTCGCGCTCGTAGCCCTTCATGGTGGTGGGTTCGATGATGTTGCAGCGCAACAGCAGAGTGGACTCTTCCATGAACGGGTCCATTACGGCGCTGTCCGCGTCGGGCATCAGAATCATGTCGGATTCGTTGATGTGTTTCCAGCCGGCGATAGACGAGCCGTCGAACATCTTGCCGTCCTTGAACAGCGCGGCGTCTATGGTGTGGGCGGGAACCGAGACGTGCTGCTCCTTGCCCTTGGTGTCGCAGAAACGGAAGTCAATAAACTTGACGTCGTTGTCTTTAATCATTTTCAATACTTTTGCAGACATTAAAACTCTCCTGAGTGAATAATCATTTTGCGGTGTGGGGCGCTGAAAAACTTCAAAGAAAAACTCAAAGAGGGGAATTTAGCATGAAACATGCCATTTAGAAATTCCCTGTATTCAGAGATTTACATCTGGGGCAGGAGTAGCTGTGCGCTAATTTAGCGCATATAAGAGATAATAATGCACTATTATAGTGCATTAAGGGGTGCGGCTAATGCTTTATGTGAGGCTCTTTCTGCAAAATAATCGGATACCCGGACCGGCCTTCGCGCAGCTTACTGTAAGCCACCCGGCTGCCGGTGTCCGCCCATAATTCATAGGCCGGCAGCGGATCGAGGCAGGGCCCGGCGCTCCCCAGTTTGCGCACCGCCAATAACACATCCATCATGCTGATGAAGTCCTGTGACAAATGCGCATAAAGGTCTGCCGAGGTGTTGGCCAGGGTATGCGAAAGCTGTTGGTAGGCGTTGCGGCCCATGTCCACAAAATAACTGATGCGCACATGGCGGCGCTCCGCCTGATGCGGGAACAGGCCGGAGTAGAGCAGGCAATGATCGCCCACATCGCGCAGGCGCTCCTGTTGCAGGCTGCCCGCCGTCATAACCCCGTTGAGATAATCCAGCGCCAGCACGCTGGCGGCCAGATCTGGCTGGCGGCTGAAGCGCATCAACAGAAACACCAGATAGCTTTCCAACTCCTCCACCAACCGGCAGGCAGCCACATTCTCGGCTTCATTGACCAGCTCATACCATTGAGCGGTGGCGGTGGGTAGGGTAACGAGCCCGTGCATAAAGAATTCCTTTGTATTGTCTAACTCTATCATCGGCCTATTCGGCAATATCTTGAGTCTGACTTTGGACACCGTCGCCGGCATAATGCTCCAGAATTCTGCAGAGCAGCCGCCGGTCACGCTATACTTGGATCTTTAAGGCTCTCGAGGACTCAATGGTGAGCGCGCAGGTCAAAACAGCGCCACAGGCGGCAAAAATTTTAACCTTCCAGGACCTGATTCTGAGATTGCAGAGTTATTGGTCCGCGCAGGGTTGCGTGTTGCTCCAGCCCTACGACTTGGAAGTCGGCGCGGGCACCTTCCACCCCGCCACCTTTTTGCGCGCCATCGGGCCGGAACCTTGGAAGGCCGCCTACGTGCAGCCCTCGCGCCGCCCCAAAGACGGCCGCTACGGCGAAAATCCCAATCGCCTGCAACACTATTATCAGTATCAAGTGGTGCTGAAGCCCTCGCCCGCCAACATTCAGGAGCTGTACCTCGACTCGCTGCGCACGCTCGGCGTCAACATGAGCGAGCACGACGTGCGCTTCGTCGAGGACGACTGGGAATCGCCCACGCTCGGCGCCTGGGGCCTGGGCTGGGAAGTGTGGCTGAACGGCATGGAAGTCACGCAGTTCACCTATTTTCAGCAGGTCGGCGGCATCGACTGCAAACCCATCACCGGGGAAATCACTTATGGCCTTGAACGCCTCGCCATGTACCTGCAAGGCGTCGAAAACGTGTTCGACCTCGTGTGGACTCCAGGCGTGACTTACCGCGACGTCTACCATCAGAACGAAGTCGAGCAATCGACTTACAACTTCGA
>CAYUAZ010000265.1:0-2079 GCA_964442865.1 uncultured Gammaproteobacteria bacterium | reverse complement strand
CGGTCGCGCTACTGGTGGAAACTCTGGTCAAGAATTTCAAACTACAACAGCAAGGTTACTTTGCTCACGCCGATCTGAGTGAACGCCAGCGGCGCGTCATGGGCTCCTTTCAGCCATGAAATTAATCATCGTCACCGGCCTTTCAGGCTCCGGCAAAAGTACCGCCCTGCAGGCGCTCGAGGACCTCGGATTTTATTGCATAGATAATCTGCCGGTCGGTTTATTGCCTGCCTTTGCCGAACAAATCATCAGCATGCCGACGCGCAGTTACAAGAACGCCGCAGTGAGCATAGACGTGCGCAATCTGAGCACCGATCTCGAGCACTTCCCGGAAGTGCTGGACGAACTTAAAGGCACCGGCCTTGCCTGTGAAATATTTTTTCTCGACGCCGACGAAAAAATCCTGCTGAAGCGGTTCAGCGAGACACGCCGCAAACACCCGTTGACCAACCAGGGTCTGCCGTTGGCGGAGGCGCTGACCCAGGAGCGCAAACTGCTCGAACCCATGCTGACGCATGCCGACCTCTATATTGAAACGAGTCAAATGCACCTGCATCAGTTGCGCGAGATCGTGCGCGAACGGGTGGAGGCCCAGACCTCCAGTCACATGTCCCTGCTGTTCGAGTCCTTCGGCTACAAGCGCGGCATCCCGGCGGACGCGGATTTTGTCTTCGATGTGCGCTGCCTGCCCAATCCGCACTGGGAATCGCAGTTGCGCCCGCTCACCGGACTCGATCCCGAGGTGGTGCGCTTTCTTGAGGAGCAGCCTGCGGTAGTGCAAATGTTTGAACACATCAGGGATTTTCTCGCGGCGTGGATTCCCCGCTTCGAGGCCGACAACCGCAGCTATATGACCGTGGCCCTGGGCTGTACCGGCGGCCAACACCGCTCCGTGTATCTCGTCCAATTATTGGCCGGCCACTTTCGCGCGGCGCGGGAAAACGTTATCGTGCGCCACCGGGAACTGCCATGAGGCGTCCATGACCATAGGCCTGCTAATCATCACCCACAACAACATCGGCACCGACCTCGTCGAGACCGCCACCGGGATGCTGGGCGTATGTCCGCTGGCAACCGAGATCTTGCCCGTATCACAAAAATCCGACCCGGAACAAATGCTGCGCAGGGCGCGCCAGTTGATGGCAACGCTGGATACCGGCCACGGGGTGTTGGTGCTCACCGATATCTACGGTTCTACTCCCAGCAATATCGCATGCAGCCTGATAGACGGCGAGCGGGTCAAGGTGATTGCCGGCGTCAACCTACCGATGCTTATCCGGGTGCTGAACTACCCGCATCTCAGTCTGAACGAACTGGTGGACAAGGCCTTGAGCGGTGGCCGGGATGGCATCCTGGCTTCCCCCAAGCCGGAACTGTAACCCCGATGCAGCGCAAAGAGGTCACCATCTGCAACAAGCTGGGATTGCACGCGCGCGCCGCCGCAAAATTTGTTACCTTAGCCTCCCAGTTTGAGAGCACCATACACGTCCTGCGCGGACAGACCCAGGTCAATGGAAAAAGCATCATGGGAGTAATGATGCTGGCTGCGGGGTTGGGCGTGCGGCTGGAAATCCTCGCCTCCGGTGCGGACGAGCTGGTTGCCCTCGCCAGACTGGAAGAACTGGTCGCCGCACGCTTTGGAGAAGATGAATAGTTCGCAGGCGCCTTATTTGGTGTTTAAGGAATCTCTGATGCATTCAGAGATTCCTGCGGTACAGGGATGTGCCGCCATTTTTCAAGCACGCAAGTGTTTGAAAAATGAAGAAAAGAAAAAACTACGTTTTTGCTTTTCGTGCTCTGAGAAGTCCAGGATGGACTTATTCAGAGCTTCCTAAATCAGATAATCTATTAATCTCACGCCACCCATGACCACCGCACTAGACCAGGAAACCCAGCCCAGCCGTCTGCAGGTGTTAAGCGCCGCACTGCACCACGGCACCCTGTTGCAGGTGCACAAGATGCTGAACGGTCTGTACCCTGCGGAGATCGCGCACCTGCTGGAATCCCTGCCGCTCAAGCAGCGCAAGGTGGTCTGGGAGCTGGTGGACCCGGAACTGGACGGCGATGTGCTGCTGCACG
>CAYUAZ010000264.1:0-2117 GCA_964442865.1 uncultured Gammaproteobacteria bacterium | reverse complement strand
TACCCCCACCCTGTCCCGCCCCCTACATAGGGGGCGGGGACGCAACTGGAAGTGTGGTGCTAATTACTGACTTATGAGTAACAATGCGGTAAACGCTACCCTTGGCCGTCAGGATATACAACTCACCCGCCGCATCCTCGCCGAACGAAAGCACATTGCCGATCTCTCCCACCTTCCAGTCGCGCTGTTCGGTCAGCTTACCGTCAGCGTACTTGAAACTCTTGAGAAATCCGGTGCAGTAATCGGAATAAAAATAGTGACCGGCCAGCTCGGGCATGGCCAGCCCGCGATACACAAACCCGCCGATCACCGAGCAGCCCTGGTCGTGATCGTATTCCAGCACGGGTAAAACGAGGCCGCTTTTGTTACACGAGGGGCTGAACAACAGCGAGAAACAGGATGATCCTTCCAGGATGTTCCAGCCATAATTGAGCCCCTGCTGCGCGGCCGGGACGGCGTTGATTTCTTCGATCTTGTTCTGTCCCACGTCGGCGATATATAGGAGACTTTCCTTGCGATCGAAGGCGTATCGCCAGGGGTTGCGCAGGCCGGAGGCCCAGATTTCGCCGCGCGCGTCCTTGCGCCCGATAAAGGGATTATCCGAAGGTATCGCGTAGGGATCGCCTTTATTCACATCAATCCGCAACATTTTGCCGAGCAGGGTTTTAAGGTTTTGCCCATTGCCGTGCGGATCGCCCGCCGCGCCGCCGTCGCCCATGCCGATGTAAAGCATGCCGTCGGGACCAAACAGATTGAGGCCGCCATTGTGATTGGCGTAGGGCTGTTCTATCTTGAGCAGCAGCTTGGCCGAATCAGGATCGGCCCGGTCAGGATTGGAAGCGACCCGGTAACGCTCGATACGCGTGTCGCCGCCTTTGTCGGTGTAGTTGACGTAAAGAAACCCGTTGTTCGCATAATTGGGATGAAAAGCGACGCTCAACAAGCCCTGTTCACCGCCGCTCTTTATCTTTCCCGCGATGTCGAGAAAAGGCGTTGATGACAGCTTGCCATTGGCGATGATGCGAATGCGCCCCGCCTGCTCTACAATAAACAAGCGCGGATCACCCTCTGGACTGGTGAGATAGAGCGGATTTTTCAGGCCACTGGCAACTTCCGAGAGACGCAGCGCGATATCTGCGTGTGCGACTTGAAAGACGCAGCAGAGCAGCGGGAATAGGAATGCGATATAACGCGGCATTACTTTATGATACCGCCATTCCATGGCGGTGCAAAAAGATTTTGCAGCTAACAACAACCCGAGCTTGCGCCGGTTTGTGTGTGTGCCGCCCCTTTGGTCTCCGCCGCAGGGCGCAAGGCGCCGATGGGCGCGCACCAATTGACCGGCTCGCGCTGCACGGCCGGTGCGATACCGATGAAGTCATTTTTATAAGGCCCTTCGGTGAGTAACTTGTAACTGCGTTCGCACACCGCCATGCGCTCGCCGCGCAGATAGACGTGATGTTCATCGTCGGTGATGGTGGCGTAAGGGCCGCGGTAAATCACCGCGTGGCCGTAGTCCAGGCACGCCGTACCTGCGCCCTTCACCGCAGTCAGCGTTACCGAACGGAATTCGATGCCCTCGATCACTTGCCAGGGTTCAGGGTCCCACTTGTCATAGCAGGTTGCGAGGAAACCGCTGTCCTTGAAGGTGCGGATAAACTCCTGTTCCTGAAACGCGCCGGAGATGCAGCCGCTCCACAACATGGGATCGGCGCGCAGATGCGTGGGGACAATCTCGTCGCTCACGATGTCGGAAATCGCCACGCGGCCGCCGGGTTTGAGTACGCGAAAGATCTCCTGCACCAATTGCTGCTTGTGTTTTTCTTCCACCAGATTGAGCACGCAGTTAGAGATCACCAGATCCACGGAATTGTCGGCAATCAGCGGTTGCTTGCTGCGCTGCGCCGCTTTCCATGTTTCCAGCGTGGCCAGATCCCTGGCATTGCGCACCGGGTGCTCCACCAGATGGCGCTCCATCGCCTCGACATCGAGCGCCAGATCTGCGATATGGCCCTTTACGAATCGCACCCGGTCGCCGCCCAGTTTTTGCGCCATTTCGGGCTGGTATTTGCGCGCCAGGGCGAGCATGTCGTCGGTCATGTCCACGCCGATGACCC
>CAYUAZ010000263.1:0-2138 GCA_964442865.1 uncultured Gammaproteobacteria bacterium | reverse complement strand
CTGGGCCTTGATGCGGGCCAGCTCCGCCTCGCTCACCGGCTCGTCCTGCAGGCGTTTGATCTGGTCGCGCAGCGCCTGTTCCAGCTCGGCGATGCTGCGGCCCTGTGCGGGCGTGCCATCAAGCATGAACAGATCAGGGACTCGGGAATACAGGCTATACCCGGCACCGGCGCTTGCGGCGATGCGATCTTCGCGCACCAGGTGCTTGGCGAGCCGGGCACTGTTGCCGCCGGACAGAATGCCCGACAACACCTCCAGGGCATAGGGCTCAGCGTCCGCGTCTTGGGTGGTGGTCAGCGACGGCGTCTGGTAACCCATGATGAGATACGGCAGTTCGGCCGGGGCCTTGACCACCGTGCGGCGTATCCCCTTTTGCTCGACCTCGCGGCGCGGTTTAAGCGGCGTCAATTTGCTGGGTTTGAGCGGCCCAAAATATTTCTTGGCGAGTGCAAACACCGCCTCGGGTTGCACATCGCCCACCACCACCACGGTGGCGTTGTTGGGCGCGTACCAGGTTTTGTACCACTGCTTCAAATCATCGAGAGTCATAGTCTCAAGATCGCCCATCCAGCCGATCACCGGGTTCTGATACGGGCCGTTGTGAAACGCGGTGGCGGCGAAATGTTCGTAAGTGAGCGACTCGGGATCGTCGTCGGTGCGCAGCCGGCGTTCCTCCATCACCACTTTGACTTCTTTGGCGAACTCTTCCTGCTTGAGTAGCAGGTTGCGCATGCGGTCGGATTCCAATTCAAAACTCACCGGCAGGCGCGACTTTTCCAGTTGCTGGTAATACGTCGTGTAGTCGCGGCCGGTGAAGGCGTTTTCCTGGCCGCCGTTGGCGGAGATGATACGCGAGGCTTCGTTGGGGCCGTGTTTGCGGGTGCCCTTGAACATCATGTGTTCCAGCACGTGCGACAGCCCGGTGATGCCGCTGTGCTCGTAACTGGAGCCGACCTTGTACCAGACTTGCGAGACGACCACCGGCGCGCGGTGGTCCTCCTTGACGATCAGCTTCAAGCCGTTATCCAGTTTGAATTCGTGAACTGAGGCGGTATCCGCCGCCGCGGTTCCGAGAGCGAGGCTGTACAGGAGGGCGATACGGTAAAGTAATCTAGGCATGAAGTATCCTTGGGTTAAGTGATAGGATAACTTATTCGGATTGAGAACCGTAAGACCTAAAATTCCGTGTTCAGTTTCAAAAAGGATAAAACGCCAATCACGGCAGGTGCTTCCGCAGATGCAGGCGAGCCATCGCCCCAGGGGCTGCTGGTACGCCTACGCGCTTCGCTCGGCCGCACACGCGACAACTTGGGCGAAGGCCTGTCCCGGCTGGTGCTCGGCAAGCGGCAGATAGACGGCGCGCTGCTGGAGGAGATCGAGACGCAGTTGTTGAGCGCCGATCTCGGCGTGGAGGCGACGCAGACCATCATCGAGGATCTGACCGCGCGCGTGGCGCGCCATCAACTTAGTGATGCCGGCGCGCTGCTCGCCGCGCTGCGCGAGGATCTGCGGGGTATTCTGGAGCCATGCAGCCGGCCGTTGCAAATTGACCGCGCGCAGCGGCCGTTTGTGATACTGATGGTCGGTATCAACGGCGCAGGCAAGACCACCAGCATCGGCAAACTAGCCAAGCGGCTGCAAGGCCAGGGCCACTCGGTCATGCTGGCCGCCGGCGACACCTTCCGCGCCGCGGCCGTCGAACAGTTGCAGGTGTGGGGTGAGCGCAACGCGATTCCGGTAGTCGCCCAGCACAGCGGCGCGGATTCGGCGTCGGTGATCTATGACGCCCTGCAGGCTGCCAAGGCGCGCGGCGCGGACGTGCTGATCGCCGACACGGCGGGCCGTCTGCACACCCAGGGTAATCTGATGGAGGAACTGAAAAAGGTCAAACGGGTGATCGCCAAGGCCGATCCCGGCGCGCCCCATGAGGTGCTGCTGGTGCTGGACGCCGGCACCGGCCAGAACGCCCTCAATCAGGCCGAACAGTTTTATCAGGCGGTCGGGGTAACCGGCATCATCCCCCCCAAACTCGACGGCCCCGCCAAGGGCGGCTTCATCCTCCCTATTGCCAAAAAACCCGGTTTTCCCCAACGTTACCACCGTTTCCGGCGAAGGAACCAAAAAACGCCCGCATTTGC
>CAYUAZ010000262.1:0-2237 GCA_964442865.1 uncultured Gammaproteobacteria bacterium | reverse complement strand
CCTGGCCTGGCGTTCGGCCGCTTCGCTGCCTCACCCCTACATAGGGGGCGGGGACGCGATGGGAAGTGCAGTCTACTTACTGACCTGTAAGTAACATCCCCATGGACAAACTATACGAGTAGGCTTACAGCTTTTCCTTGATGCGCGCAGCCCTGCCCTGAAGATCGCGCAGATAATAGAGCTTGGCGCGCCGTACCTGTCCGCGCATTTTCACGGAGACATCCTGGATGCCGGGGCTGTAGGTCTGGAACACGCGCTCCACGCCCTCGCCATGCGACATCTTGCGCACGGTAAAATTCGAGTTCAGGCCGCGATTGCGCTTGGCGATGACGATGCCTTCAAAGGCCTGCAGGCGTTCGCGTGTGCCTTCCTTGACCTTGACCTGAACGACGATGGTGTCGCCGGGGCTGAAATCGGGGAGTTTGCGTGACATCTGTTCGGCGTCGAGTTGTGCAATGATCTTATTCATGGTCTATCATCCTGTTCTTCAATAAATTCGTTCAACAGTTTCTGTTGTTCCTGATCCAACTGCAAATGCTCTAATAAATCGGGCCGTCTTAGCCAGGTTCGGCCCAGGGCCTGCTTCCGGCGCCAGCGCAGAATGGCCTGGTGATCGCCGCTTAACAGCACCTCCGGCGCCCGTAAACCCGCGACCTCTTCGGGCCGGGTGTAGTGCGGATACTCCAGCAGTCCTTCCGCAAAGGAATCTTCGTATGCCGAATCTTCGTGGCCCAGCGCGCCCGGCAGGCGGCGCGTCAGGGCATCTATCATCACCATCGCGGCCAGTTCGCCGCCGCTCAGCACGTAATCGCCGATGGACCATTCTTCGTCCACCTGCGTGCTGATAACACGCTCATCTATGCCTTCGTAACGTCCGGCCACCAACACCAGACCGGGCAGCGCAACGAGTTCATTCACGCCCGCTTGATCGAGCCGTCTGCCTTGCGGCGAGAGGTAAATGACCCGGCTGCCCTCGCCCGCCGTGCCTCGCGCTGCGACGATGGCCGCGGACAGAGGCTCAACCCGCATCACCATGCCCGGCCCGCCGCCGTAAGGACGGTCATCCACGGTGCGGTGACGGTCTTCGGTATAGTCCCGAGGGTTCCAGCAGCTTAGCCGCACGACGCCTCGTTGCACCGCCCTGCCGGTGACGCCGTAATCGGTCAGGGCCTTGAACATGTCGGGGAACAGCGTGACGACCGCTATTTCCATCCTAATACTCCGGGTCCCAATCAACCCGCATAACTCTGGCTACCGGATCGGTCTCGCGTATCACACTGCCCATGATATAAGGGATCAGCCGTTCGCGCTCGCCTTTAACGACCACTACGTCGTTGGAGCCGGTTTCCAGCAGGTGATCCACCGTACCCAGTTCTACGCCCGTCACGGTAATCACTTTCCAGCCTATGAGATCGGCCCAATAATATTCACCGGGTTCGAGACGCGGCAAGCTGGAGCGTTCGATCAAAATCTCGGCGCCGACCCAGAGCCTCGCCTGTTCAGGTGAGGTGCAATCTTCAATCTGGGCGACGATGTTTTTGCCGTGGACACGGCCGTCCAATACACGCCGAAGTTCCGCAGGCCCCTGCCCCGCTTGTATAAACCACGGGGCATAGTCCAGAATATTTTTCTTGGGCTGGGTGTAGGAGTACACCTTCAACCAACCATGAACACCGTAAGCGCCGATGATGCGCCCTACCGGCACCATTAGGGAGTCCGGCGAAGTACTCAGGCGCTATGTTGCTTGATGAGGTCAGCCACCCGTTCGGAGGTCTGCGCGCCCTTGGACAGCCAATAATCCACCCTTTCCTTCTGCACCAAAAACTCCACTTCTTGTCCCGCCGCAATCGGGTTATAAAAGCCGACCCGCTCGATATAGCGGCCGTCGCGCTTGTTACGGCTGTCGGTGACGACAATGTTGTAGAAGGGACGTTTCTTGGCGCCGCCACGGGATAAACGAATTGTTACCATACTGAATCCTCTTGCCTATCATATTGAGGCGGCTCAAAACCACGAACTGCCTCTGGTTAGCTGGGTATTTTAATCAAATTCCGGCCGATAAGGAAGGCTATAAACGGGATTTGTGCCTGTTTTAGAAAGGAGGGCGCTTCTAAAAATAGCGGATTTTGGCTTTAGGCGAGGCGGAATTCTGCGAGAAAGCGCAGTGTACACGCTAGTACATGAGCATTTCGAGCAGAATTCCAACGCCGCATAAAGACAAAAGACGCATTTTTAGA
>CAYUAZ010000261.1:0-2270 GCA_964442865.1 uncultured Gammaproteobacteria bacterium | reverse complement strand
ACCTTGTGCGATGTGGGTGATGTGTTCACCATCCCCGCCAATATCGAAATGACCTTCGATCAGATCTCCAAGGCCACCGCGCACGTGTTTGCAAGCGATGCGATGCCGATCATTTTGGGCGGGGATCACTCAATCGGTTTCGCCACCGTGCGCGGCATCGCCAGCCAAACCGACAAAAAGATCGGCATCATCCATTTTGATCGCCACGCCGACATCCAGGAAAAAGACCTGGATGAGCGCATGCACACCACACCCTGGTTTCATGCCACCAATCTAGCGAATGTTCCGGCGACGAATCTGGTGCAGATCGGCATCGGCGGCTGGCAAGTACCGCGCCAGGCGGTCAAGGAGGCGGTCAAGCGCGATACCACCATCATCACCATGAATGACGTGGAGCGGCTGGGGCTCGACAAGGTCGTCGAGATCGCCCTGGAGATGGCCTGGAAGGGCGCCGATGCCGTGTACCTCAGTTTTGATATAGACTCGGTGGATGCGGGATTTGTGCCGGGCACGGGTTGGCCGGAGCCGGGCGGTTTTCTGCCGCGCGAGATTTTGTATCTGCTGGGCCAGGTGGCAAAGGAAGGGATCTGCGGCATGGAGGTGGTGGAGGTCTCGCCGCCGTATGACATCTCGGACATCACCTCACTGATGGCGCTGCGCGGCATCGTGGATGTGCTGGGATCGGTGGTCGCGCACGGCAAGATGGGCGCGCACCGCAAGATTATCCGCGGTTGGAGTTAATCGGAAGGCCGAATGAATTCGGTCCTATAATTATTAAGGAGTCCCAATAATGAAATTCAGATCAATATGGATGACGGTTTGCTTAACATTACTATTTACCCAAACAGCGTTCGCACACACCCTCGGTGCGCACGATGCGAGCCTGTATCAAGGCTTTCTCCATCCGCTGTCGGGCCTCGATCACCTGCTCGCCATGCTGGCGGTCGGCGTGTGGGCGGCGCAGATCGGCGGCCGCGCACGTTGGCTGATCCCGTCCGCCTTTGTAACGATGCTGGGGCTGGGAGGAGGTATGGCCATGCTGGGCTGGACCTTGCCGCAGTTCGAACTGGGCATTGCTGCTTCGGTCGTCGTGTTCGGCCTGTTGATCGTGGGCGCCGCGCGGCTGCCCATCTCAGTGAGTATGGGCATAGCCAGTCTGTTCGCCCTGTTTCATGGCTACGCCCACGCCGCCGAAATGCCGCAGGCGACCGCACCCGGTTTGTACGCCTTGGGATTCATAGCGAGCAGCGCGATGCTGCAGGGGCTCGGGGTGGTCGTGGGAATGGTTAGTTACAATCGGTGGCCGTCTCGCCTGCTGCGCCTGGGAGGCATAGGCCTGACGGCGGCTGGGGTGTGGTTGTTAACGGCGTTGTGACTCAAACGGCGGTCGCTCCCGGCATCCTGCCCCCCGTTACACGGGCGCATCCGTGTGCGGCGCAGCGCGTCGAGCCGATAGCCGCGGCGCCGCAGGGCGAGGGCTGGTGCGCGGAGCTGGAATTACGTTTTGCGCGCAGCGAGTCGCGCACCGTGTTGGCCGCGCGCCGTCACCATGGACCGTTGCGTATTCAGCGGGTATTTTATCCGGAACCCGGCGGCGTCTGCCATGCCTACCTCCTGCATCCGCCGGGCGGCGTAGTGGCGGGTGATAGGCTGGCGATTAAAGTGGTTCTGGACGTAGGCGCGCAGGTGTTGCTTACCACCCCTGCCGCCGGTAAGTTTTACCGCAGCGCCGGACGAACCGCCACGGCGGAGCAAACATTAAGCGTCGCTCCCGGCGCACAACTGGAATGGTTTCCCCAGGAGAATATAGCCTTTCAGGGCGCCCGCGCCGTGATGAGCACCCGCATTGAGCTTGCGGCGGACAGCGCCTTCATGGGTTGGGAGATCCTGTGTCTGGGCCGCCCGGCCGCACAGGAGATTTTTTCCGAAGGGGAATGCCGACAGGGCTTCGAGATCTGGCGCGCAGGAAGGCCGCTATGGGTTGAGCGCGGCCAGTACCGGGGCGGCAGTCCGTTGCTCAGCGCGAAATGGGGCATGGCGAATTGTCCGGTGACCGCGAGCTTGGTCTGTGTCGCGCGGCGTCCCGAGCTGCTTCCCGCGTTACGGGAACTCACCCGCGCTCACGGAGAAGAGTCGTGCAGCGTCACACAACTTGATGAAGTGATCGTGGCACGGTATCTTGGCGGCCATGCCGAAGCGGCAAAAAATTACTTTATGAATGTTTGGGAAGTGTTGAGGCCTGAAATCATGCGCCGCGCCGCATGCGCGCC
>CAYUAZ010000260.1:0-2290 GCA_964442865.1 uncultured Gammaproteobacteria bacterium | reverse complement strand
GGAGACAAACTGCAACGCAGTATTGGAGCAAAAGACGCATTTTTAGAGGTGCCCGTAAGGGTATTATGAAAATACCGCCTTATATTGTAGTGTTGCTAACCGGTCTTGCCGCACTGCCTGCGCATGCTGTTGACACGCTGCACTTCTACGCTGCCACAGTCAGAGGCCCCGGCTGGGAACTGCGCGACATCCATCTCAATGCAGATCTTCCCGGCGGCGGCGCGGATAAGCTGGCGCTGTCCATCTCTAAACTGCAATTCCCACGGCCGCTGCACGGCTTGCAGGGTTTGAAATTAGCATGCCCTTTGCTGATGGCCGAAGACCGGCCTATAGCTTGCCAAAACGGCTTGCTAACCCTTAACAGTCCATTGCTCGATCGCACGCAGGGCAAGGCCGATCTCAGTTATGACCGGCTCTCCGGCGAGATCCATTTTGCATTGCGAGGCTTTGGCCTGGCGCAGGGTAACGCGGGCTTGAGTGGGAGTTTCACGCCGGGACAGGTCTGGCAGGCTCAATTCCAGGGCGAGGCGCTGGACATCGCACGGCTTCCGCAGAGTCTAGGCGATTTTTTTGAATGGCCCAAAGACTACACCGTCAAGGGTGGTCTCAGCATGACTGCACAGATAGCGGGACATGGGTCGCAACTCGCTAAGATCGAAACGACAGGCAAGTTCACTGCCTTAAATTTCACGGAAAGCTCCGGGCAACAGGCCGCCCAGGATCTTGCTTCCGATTTTATGCTCTCACTCAAACCCATCGCTGACCGCTGGCAATTTCAGGTACGATTCTCGCCGCGCCAAGGCCAGCTCTATGTCGCACCGTTGTTTCTGGAGTTCAGTGATGAGGACCAGCACCTCGACGCCAGTGGTGAATGGAGCAAGAAACATATCACCCTCACCGCTATGAAGCTCGACCATCCGGGTGTAGCGCAAGCCGAGGCGGACGCAGTACTGGACCGTAGTCCGCTGCGTATACGGACCGCGACGCTCAAACTCGACGCGCCGCAGGCCAGTCAGTTTTACCGGCGCTATTTGCAAACATTATTGAGCGGCACCGCCTTCGGAGACTTGCAGGCCGATGGCGGTGTTGTCGCCGCCATACAATATGGCGATCAGGGCTACGAGTACATCAAGGCCGACTTGAAAAATCTGCATATCAAAGACCAGCACGATCGTTACGAGCTGCGAGCGCTCAATGGCTCATTCGGCTGGACGCGGGGTAGTACAGCGCTACAGTCCGATTTTCAGTGGGGGGGCGGCAGCCTGTACAAACTTACCCTGGGCGCGGGCCGGGTAAGGGCAATATCCGCCAACAGTGGGTACGAAATTCCCGAAGGCATGGAGCTTCCGCTGCTGGACGGGGTACTGAAAATGGACAGCATCAAGCTGACACGGCTTGGCGGCGAACAGCCGCGCGTCGAGCTTAGCGGGGCGCTCACGCCGGTGTCCATGACTGCCTTCAGCGCCGCGATGGGCTGGCCCAGCATGAGCGGGAAACTGTCTGGCATCATCCCGTCGCTGCTCTATACGCAGGGCAAGCTGGAGATCGGCGGCGCCTTGTTGATGAAGGTTTTCGATGGCGACGTAGTGGTGCGTAATCTCAAGCTCTCCGATCCCCTGGGCGTGACGCCGGTGCTAACGGCCGACGTGGATATGGACAAACTGGATCTGGAGCAGCTCACTCAGACCTTTTCCTTCGGCCGTATTCAGGGCAGGCTCGACGGCGCGGTGCATCAACTGCGCATGGAAAACTGGAACCCGATCGCGTTTGATGCGCGCTTCGCCACTCCCAAGGATGACCCCTCGCGGCATCGCATCAGCCAGCAGGCGGTGAACAGTCTCTCCAGCCTGGGCGGCGCGGGCGGCGTGTTGTCACGCAGTTTTTTACGCTTCTTCGATGAATTTTCCTATGATCGCCTGGGTCTAACGTGTCGCCTACAACGCGGCGTGTGCGAGATGGACGGCGTAGAACAGGCCAACAAGGGTTATTACATCGTCAAGGGCGGCGGTATCCCCCGCATAGATGTGATAGGCTACGCAAAAGAGGTGGACTGGGATGTGTTTCTGGAGCGCCTCAAACAGGCTACACGCAGTGAAGGACCGGAGGTACAGTAATCTTACATCGTCACTGTTCGAGAGGAAATCATGACATCAACCCGCTTAGCAATACCCTTCGCTCTACCGCTGCTGCTGCTCGCCTGTGTCACGGTGAATATCTATTTCCCCGCTGCCGCGGCGGAAAAGGCCGCAGATCGCATCATCGAGGATGTGCTGGGCAAGCAGGCCGAAGG
>CAYUAZ010000259.1:0-2299 GCA_964442865.1 uncultured Gammaproteobacteria bacterium | reverse complement strand
AGTCCTCGGCCAGCTCGGCAACCGGATACAACACGCCTTGCGCGCCTTCACCCCGCGCGATCAAAAGGCCGTCAACGCCGCCGCCGAAACCTTCCGCAGTAATCCGAAACTGAAGGTCGAAAGGGTCATCACTGAATTGGGCGTAGGCGAGGCGCTGGTGTCACTGCTGGAAGACAAAGGCACCCCCGCCATCGTGCAGCGCACCCTCATCCGTCCTCCGGTTTCGCGCCTGGGGCCCGTCACCCCTCAGGAACGCCAAACAGTCATGGCCGGCAGCCCTGTGCGCGGACGTTACGATCAACTGGCTGACCGCGAATCGGCCTACGAAAAGCTCAAGGTGCGCGCCGAGCAATCCGCACACGCTGCTGCGCAGGCGGCGCCCGCTCCGGCTGAGCCGGCGCCCGCCACAGGTGGAGGCGGAGTGCTGGGTGGCATACTGGGCGGTCTCGGCGGCGCCGCCACCACGGGACGCGGACGCCCCCGGCAAGGCCTCGGCGAAACCTTGGCCAAGAGCGTAGTGCGCAGCGTCGGCAGTCAGGTAGGCACGCAGATCGTGCGCGGCATCCTAGGTGCGCTGCTGAAACGCTAAACTGTTTACTTCTCCAATAACCACTACTGAAACCAGCGCAAAACAATCATGCAGATAAAATCATTTCACCCCCCACGCCGCACCCTGATGGGCCCCGGCCCTTCCGATGTCAATCCACGCATTTTAGAGGCGATGTCGCGCCCCACCATCGGTCATCTTGATCCGGTGTTTGTTTCGATGATGGACGAGATGAAGGCGTTATTGCAGTATGCCTTCCAGACCAACAACCCGCTCACCCTGCCCGTCTCCGCGCCCGGCTCGGCGGGCATGGAAATGTGTTTCGTGAATCTGGTCGAACCCGGCGATAAAGTGATCGTGTGCCAGAACGGCGTGTTCGGCGGGCGCATGAAGGAAAACGTGGAGCGCTGCGGCGCGACCGCCGTGATGGTGGAGGACGCTTGGGGTAGCGCGGTAGACCCAAATAAACTGGAAGAGGCTTTCAAGAAGAATCCAGACGCCAAGCTCGCCGCCTTCGTGCACGCCGAGACTTCCACCGGCGCGCAGTCGGATGTCAAAACCCTGGTTGAAATCGCGCATCGTCACGGCGCGCTCACCATTGTGGATGCCGTCACCTCACTGGGCGGCTCGCCGCTTAAAGTGGACGAGTGGAGCATTGATGCCATCTATTCCGGCTCGCAAAAATGCCTGTCCTGCACGCCGGGGCTGTCCCCGGTCAGCTTTAACGAGCGTGCGGTGGAAAGAATCAAAGCACGCAAAACCAAGGTGCAGAGCTGGTTTCTGGATTTGAATCTGGTGATGGGCTACTGGGGCAGCGGCAAGCGCGCCTACCACCACACCGCGCCCATCAACGCGCTATACGGCCTGCACGAGGCGCTGGTGATCTTGCAGGAGGAAGGGTTGGAAAACGCCTGGGCGCGCCACGCGCGCAATCATCAAGCACTGAGAGCAGGTGTCGAGGCGATGGGTCTGCGCTTCGTAGTGAAGGAAGGTGAACGCCTGCCGCAGTTGAATTCGATTTACATCCCCGATGGCGTGGACGACGCCGCAGTACGTGCCACGTTGCTTCACGACTACAATCTGGAAATCGGCGCGGGACTCGGCGCGATGGCGGGAAAAATCTGGCGCATCGGCCTGATGGGCTATGCCAGCAACCCCACCAATGTGTTGTTTTGCTTAAGCGCGCTGGAGGAAACCTTGGCGGGCCTTAGCGCACCCATCAAACGCGGTCTGGCCGTCGCCGCCGCGCGCAAACTGCTGAGCTAGTTTACGGTCCCCAGCAGTTTCTGCATGCGCGCAAGAGCCTCGCGCAGATTCTCCATACTGGTTGCAAACGACAGGCGCATGTAACCCGGCGCACCAAAGGCGGACCCCGGCACCAACGCCACACCGGTTTCATTCAAAATATATTCAGCCAGCGCCACATCATCTTTGATGTCGGAGAGCCCGTCAATCACACCTTGCATCTTGGGGAAAGAGTAAAACGCACCGGGCGACGGCAGACACTGCACGCCTTTGATGTGATTTAATTCCTTGACCACAAATTCGTGGCGTTCCTTGAACTGCCGTATCCAATCCTTCATGAACGACTGATCGCCTTCCAGCGCCATCTGTGCTGCGGCTTGTGAGATCGAGGCGGGGTTGGAGGTGCTTTGCGACTGGATATTTTTCATCGCTTCGATGAGCGGCTTCGGCCCCGCCGCGTAACCGATGCGCCAGCCGGTCATGGAGAAACTTTTGGATACGCCATTG
>CAYUAZ010000258.1:0-2304 GCA_964442865.1 uncultured Gammaproteobacteria bacterium | reverse complement strand
CTATCAAGCCGTCTTCTCCGGTCAAAAGACTTACAACGGGGTCGCCATTCTCAGCCGCATACCCGCTGGCGACGTAGTCATGGATATTCCTGGGCTTGACGATGAGCAGCGCCGCATCCTGGCAGTGTCTTTTGATGGGCTACGAGTTATCAATGTGTATATTCCGAACGGGCAGAGTGTCGGGTCGGACAAATACAGCTACAAATTGGCGTGGCTGGAGAAACTGATGAGCTACCTGCGTCACGAGCTGGAGAACCACCCCCGGTTGGTTCTGCTCGGTGACTTCAACATCGCACCCGAAGACCGCGATGTACATGATCCCAAGGCGTGGGAGGGGCAGGTGCTGGTGAGTGAACCAGAGCGGGCTTATTTCAGGAAGCTGTTGGATCTTGGGTTCTCTGATAGCTTTAGACTGTTCGAGCAAGACCCGGAAATATATAGCTGGTGGGATTACCGCATGGGAGCTTTTCGGCGCAACAAGGGTTTGCGCATAGACCACATCATGGTGAGCCCGGAGTTGCGCGCCGCCTGCCGTGCGGCGTGGATAGACAAGTCTGTGCGTAAACTGGAACGGCCTTCGGATCATGCGCCGGTGTTTGCCGAATTTGAATTGTAGGGCCGACAAATTCGGCCATCAATGCGTTCAACTTCTGCGCGGCGGATAGATGATAAAGGTCACCACGACTAACAGCCCGAAGCCGCTGTAGAGGGAGGTAAACACCCACTCGGGGGCGGAATAAAACAGGATGCGGTTGAGCCAGTAGCCGATAAAGCTCAACTCGTAAACTCCCTGTCCTGCCAGCTCACGCAAGCGGTTTTCCAGAAGGGTGAGCGGGCAGTTTACCCCCAGCCAGGCCTCGAGAACGACAAACAGAATTGCGGCTAGATGACTTATGCGGAAAATCGGATTGCGGACCCAAGCCCACTTGCCCAGCCATCCCAACAGGATCAAAAGTTGGCCGCCCACAACAAACAGCACAAACGAGGCATGCAGAGCCACCGTGGCATCGGCAAGCCACGCATAGACGTGAGTATTCACTTTTCAGCAAAGATTCCCAGCGCTTGCCAGATCTCATCCACGCGCTGTTTCACCTCCGCGCTCATGGCGATGGGCTTGCCCCACTCGCGGGTGGTCTCGCCCGGCCACTTGTTAGTGGCGTCGAAGCCGATCTTGGAGCCGAGGCCGGACACCGGCGAGGCGAAGTCGAGGTAATCAAGCGGCGTATTTTCGATGATGGTCGTATCGCGCGCCGGGTCCATGCGGGTGGTCATGGCCCAGATCACATCTTTCCAGTCGCGGATGTTTACATCGTCATCGATAACGATGACAAATTTGGTGTACATGAATTGACGCAGGAATGACCACACGCCGAACATCACCCGCTTGGCGTGGCCGGGATACTGTTTTTTCATGCTCACCACGGCGAGCCGGTACGAACAGCCCTCCGGCGGCAGATAGAAATCGCTGATCTCGGGAAACTGGCGTTGCAGCAGGGGCACGAACACCTCGTTCAGCGCCAGGCCCAACACCGCGGGTTCATCGGGGGGGCGGCCGGTGTAGGTGCTGTGGTAGATGGGGTTGTTGCGGTGCGTGATGCGCTCGACCGTGAACACCGGAAATTTTTCCACCTCGTTGTAATAACCGGTGTGGTCGCCGAAGGGGCCTTCGAGCGCCTCTTCGCCCGGTTCGATGTAGCCCTCCAACACAAACTCGGCGCTGGCCGGTACCTGTAGATCATTGCCCAGACATTTCACCAGCTCGGTCTTGGCGCCACGCAACAGGCCCGCGAAGGCGTATTCGGAGAGGCTGTCCGGCACCGGCGTCACCGCGCCCAGTATCGTGGCGGGATCGGCGCCCAGCGCGACGGCGACCGGAAAACGCTTGCCGGGATGAGCGACCCGCCAGTCGCGGAAATCCAGCGCCCCGCCGCGATGCGCCAGCCAGCGCATGATGAGCTTGTTGCGCGCCAGAACTTGCTGGCGGTAAATCCCCAAATTATGCCGCTCCTTGAGCGGCCCCTTGGTGACCACCAACGCCCAGGTAATGAGCGGCCCCGCGTCGCCCGGCCAGCAGGTCTGGATGGGTAGCCTGGACAAATCTACTGCGTCGGCCTCAATGATATTTTCCTGACAGGGCGCCTTACTGACCAGCTTCGGCGTCATGTTCAGCACCTGCTTGAGCACCGGCAACTTGTCCCAGGCGTCGCGCCAGCCCTTGGGCGGTTCCGGTTCCTTCAGATAGGCAAGCAGCTTACCCACCTCGCGCAGCGTCTCTACCGAATCCTGTCCCATGCCCAAGGCCAC
>CAYUAZ010000257.1:0-2342 GCA_964442865.1 uncultured Gammaproteobacteria bacterium | reverse complement strand
GCGAGGGTCGGGTAGATGTGAATTACTTTAGAGAGGTCTGCGGTCTTGAGCTGCTGTGAGAGCGCGAGCACGTATTCGTGGATGATCTCTCCGGCATGCGGGCCGACCAGCGCGGCGCCCAGTAATGTTCCTTTGGGATCGGTGATGATCTTGGCGAAACCGTGGGTCGTACCTTCTGCTTGCGCGCGATCTATGTCGTGAAATGGAAAAGTATAAACCTTATGAGCGATACCCTGCTGCTTGGCCTCGGTTTCGGACAAACCGACGCGCGCGACTTCGGGGTCGGTGAAGGTGCACCAGGGGATCACGCGCTGCTCTATTTTGGCGGGAAGGTGAAACAAGGCATTACGTAACACGACTCCGGCGGTATGCTCGGCCATGTGGGTGAACTGATAACCGCCGGTCACGTCGCCGCAGGCGTAGATATGTTTTTGAGTGGTGCGCAAGCGCGCGTCGAGTATCAAGCGGCCCTGGTTTAGTTCGACTCCCGCCGCCTCCAGTCCCAGATTCTCAATATTAGCCTGACGGCCGGTGGCGACCAGGAGGTGGGTGGCGTGGAGGGTCTTCTGTTGGCCCTGGCTATCTTGCACCATCATGTGCAGGTCGCCGTCCGTACCTGCCACCTGCATGGGTGTATGGCCAAGATAAAAATTTACTCCTTCATTCCTTAGCTGCTCCAGCACCACGGCCGCTACGTCGCTATCTTCTTTTGGCAGAATCCCTGCGCCGCGTTGCACCACGGAAACCTGTGAGCCCAGGCGAACAAAGGCTTGCGCCATTTCAAGTCCGATCGGGCCTGCGCCCAGTACGATTAAATGCGGGACCTCTCCGGTCAGATTAAATACCGTTTCATTGGTGAGGTAGGGTGCCTTGTCGAGGCCTGGGATAGCGGGGATGGCGGGTCGGGAGCCGGTGGCGATGACGAAGTTTTTGGCGGTGAGCTGACGGCCATTGACCTCAAAGGCATGGGGGTTGGTGAAGCGACCGGTTCCGAATGTCACATCCACACCCATGCCGCGAAACCGCTCTGGGCTATCGTTAGGTTCGATGGTCTGGATGACTGAGGCGACACGCTGCATGACGGCGCCGATATTGACGCGCGGTGTATGGGCCTCGATGCCGAAGCGCGCCGCATTACGCATACCATGGGCGAGCGCGGCCGAATGCAGTAAGGTCTTGCTGGGTATACAGCCGTAGTAGAGGCAGTCGCCGCCGAGTTTGTGTTTTTCCACCAGGGCGACCTTGGCGCCTAGGGACGTACCTCCCGCAGCGACTACCAGCCCGCCCGCGCCACCACCGATTATGCAAAGATCAAATTCTGGTTTCATTGCCGATCGGGTATCCAAGATGATTAACTGTTCGACAGTCTATGGGCTAATTATCACGCAAATGTCACACAGTCATGAAATAATTATCGCTCGGGTGGAACTCTCGGCAGTGGTATTCATCCAATGGCGTGTAGTCGCACGGGCCAGTAATGGACTTCTACTATAGAATACCCTGTCGGCGACGATAAGAAGTAAGCCATACAACATAACCTAAGGAGATTTTAATGAGTACTGCAACTGCATTGAAAGGTTTTATTCTGGCCACCGCCGCCGCTGGGATGTTCGCGGGGGCCGGGTTGGCCGCCGCCGGTGAAGGTCATGGCGCTGCTGCCAAGATCCATTGTGAAGGAGTTAACTCCTGCGCCGGCAAGAGCGACTGCAAGGGCAAGAACGAGTGTAAAGGCAAGAACGCCTGTAAGGGTCAAGGCTTTCTCGAGATGAGCAAAGACCAGTGCGACGCCGCCAAGGCCAAGATGGAGAAGGGTAACTAATTCTCAAAGAGGCTCCGGGCGCCCAACGCCCGGAGGTTCCATCCATGACAAACAGACTTCCATTTCTTGGCTACGGCTTAGGGCTCCGCAAGGAGCACTACAAAACCATTCTGGAAGAGCGGCCCGGTGTGGATTGGTTCGAAGTGCTTTCCGAGAATTATCTGGTCCCCGGCGGTAAACCGCTTTACCATCTTGATCGCGTGCGTGAGCATTACCCGGTGGTGATGCACGGCGTGTCGCTGTCCATCGGCAGCGCCGACCCGCTCAACCGCGACTACCTGCGTGATTTGAAGGCGCTCGCCGAGCGTATTGAACCACGCTGGATATCCGATCATTTGTGCTGGACCGGTGTGCAGGGGCTCAACGCCCATGATCTGCTGCCGTTGCCTTACACCGAAGAGGCGCTCAAACATGTGACAGCGCGCATTGCCGAGGTACAGGATATTCTCGGGCGACGGATATTGATCGAGAATGTTTCGAGTTATTTGACTTACCACCAGTCGGCCATGACCGAATGGGAGTT
>CAYUAZ010000256.1:0-2373 GCA_964442865.1 uncultured Gammaproteobacteria bacterium | reverse complement strand
ATATCCTTGATGCCCGCCAGGCTGCGATCCAGCTTGGCCAGCTCACGCTTCAGCATCAGGCCTTCCTTTTTGCTGACGCGCTCGAGACTGCCGTCCAGCCCCATCGCCTCCAACTCCTTGAGACGTTTGATGGATTGCCGGACGGTCTTGAAATTGGTGAGCATGCCGCCCAGCCAGCGGTGATTGACGTAAGGCATGCCGCAGCGCTTGGCCTCTTGCTCGAGAACCTCCTGGGCTGCGCGCTTGGTGGCCACGAACAGGATGGTGCCGCGATTGGCCGCCAGGCTGCCGATGAAGTTCATGGCGTCACTGTAGAGGGGCAGGGTTTTTTCGAGATTGATGATGTGAATCTTGTTACGTTGCCCGAAGATGAACGGCGCCATCTTGGGATTCCAGTAACGGGTCTGGTGGCCAAAGTGCACGCCGGCCTCCAGCATTTGACGCATGGATACGATTGCCATGTAAACTCCTAAGTAGGGTTGATCCTCCATACGCCGCTATACCCAACCCGCCAAAGGCAGGCACCCGGATATATCTATTAGGCGTATGTGTGTATTCTAGGGCTGCGTAAGCCCCTAGTAGCCGAGTATTATATCCAAATCAGCGCCCCGTAACAATCGCTGGTATGCGAAAATAGGCTTAAGATAGAACATTTTACGAACTTCATGAGCGTAACCATCAAAACCCCGGAAGAAGTCCTCAAGATGCGGGCCGCAGGACGGCTTGCAGCCGACGTACTGCACATGATCCGGCCCCACGTAAAGCCCGGCGTCAGCACCGGCGAACTCGATCGGATCTGCCATGACTATATCGTCAACGTGCAACAGGCCGTGCCCGCCCCGCTCAACTACCGTGGCTTCCCGAAATCCATCTGCACCTCGGTCAATCACCAGGTGTGCCACGGCATCCCCGGCGACAAGATCCTCAAGGAGGGCGACATCGTCAACATTGATGTCACCGTCATCAAGGACAGCTATCACGGTGACACCAGTAAGATGTTCTTTGTCGGCGAGCCCTCGGTGATCGCCAAGCGCGTATCGCGCATCAGCTACGAATCCATGCGCATCGGCATCGAAATGGTAAAACCGGGAATCAGGCTCGGCGACATCGGTGCGGCCATTCAACGTCACGCCGAGGCCAATCATTGTTCCGTGGTGCGCGAATACTGCGGCCACGGCATCGGCCAGGTGTTTCACGAGGAGCCGCAAGTGCTGCATTACGGCACGGCCGGCACCGGCATGGCGCTGGAGCCGGGCATGACCTTCACCATCGAGCCGATGATTAACGCCGGCAAACGCCACGTCAAACTGCTGCCCGACCAGTGGACCGTGGTCACCAAAGACCACAGCCTGTCGGCGCAATGGGAGCACACGGTGCTGGTCACGGATGACGGCTTTGAAGTGTTGACGCAACGTCCCGGTGACGACATCTAGCATGGCCCTGCCGCTGCCGGATCGAACTCAGGCCGGTGACACGGTCAAGGCGTTCCGGGCGGCTCTAAGCGAAGCCAATCAGGCGCTGCGGCAACGCTTTCTGAATGGCGCGCCGGTGCCCGAGTTACTGCACGAACGCGCGGCGTTTATAGATGGATTGCTGCTGGAGATCTGGACCAAGGCGTGGGGAAACGCTGCCCCGGACGGAGCTGCCTTGGTCGCGGTCGGCGGTTATGGCCGCGGCGAGCTGCACCCCTGCTCCGACATAGACCTGCTCATACTGCTGGACCAGGATCGTCACGACACCTTCCAGTCGCCCATCGAGCGATTCATCGGCCTGCTATGGGACATCGGCTTGCAGATCGGGCACAGCGTGCGTTCGGTGCAGGAATGTGTGGACACGGCCCGGCAGGACATCACGATTGCCACCACTCTGATGGAGGCGCGCCTGCTGTCGGGCCCGGCCGGGTTGTTCGACTCTTTGCGGTCGGCCATCAGACCGGAGCATATCTGGCCGGTAAAAGAATTTTTTGAGGCCAAGTGGCAAGAACAAATCCGCCGGCATCACAAATATCATGACACCGCCTACAATCTTGAACCCAACATCAAGGACGGACCCGGGGGCTTGCGCGACATCCAGACGCTGGCGTGGGTCACCCAGCGCCATTTTGCGTCGAGCACACTGCACGATCTGGTCGGCCGGGGCTTTCTCAGCGTGGGCGAATACGCCTCGCTCATCGAAGGACGGGATTTTCTCTGGCGGATACGCTACGCCCTGCATGACTTGACCGGCCGCCGTGAAGACCGGCTGGTGTTCGATCACCAGCGGGTATTGGCGGCGCAATTCGGCTACCGGAATGACGGCCCCAGCTTGGCGGTGGAGCAGTTTATGAAGCTCTACTACCGCACCGTCATGGAATTGAGCCGCCTGAACGAGATG
>CAYUAZ010000255.1:0-2444 GCA_964442865.1 uncultured Gammaproteobacteria bacterium | reverse complement strand
TTGGAAATGCGCTCAAAATGCTCATGTACTCCGTGTACACTGCGCTTTTTCGCGCCTTTCCGCCTTGCCCTCGCGTCTTGATCGAATTTTTAGAGGCGCCCTTAACGCCGCGCCAGATAGCTCAATACCCCTTCCTCAAGGTCTGGAAAGACCGGCTTGGCTTCTGTTGTATTTGTCAGCATCCCTAAAAAACATTGGTCCAGCTCGACGTGCAACCGGATCATGGCCAGATACACCGCGCGCTGCGTCTCAAGCCGCGCCTCGCGTTGCCGTCCGTAAGCGCCGCGCTGCCGCAACTCCTTATCTAACCGCTGCAAAGCCGTTTTGCGGTCACCACGGCGCTGTGCAGCGCAGGCCTCTAACACATTCTGCGCCGCCGCAGGATCGTCGCCCGCCTTATCGGCAAGCCCGGCGATGAACTGCGCCTGTTCGAGATCACGCTGCTGCATGGCCATGCGGAATAGCCAAACCACTGCCTGACGATGAAAAGCGGCATCGCCCAACAGGCGGTATAGCCCCGCTTGGGCAGGCTGCCACTGCCTGGCCAGCGCCGCCTGGATAGCCTCGTTATAGCTGCGTCGCAGCGGCAGCAGCTCGTAATACTGTACCCGTCGCTGAAATTTGGCGGGCTCCATGTAGGGATAGGCCCGGTGCGCCTTGAACAGGCGATCGAGTTCAGCCTTATCCTTGTTCGCTATGGCCAATCCTACCCGTTGCCCGTAGGCCGCGAGATATTGGTCCGGCGCCTCCAATGCCTCGGCCGGGAGGGCCCTCGCTTCCTGCGCCGTTCCTTGATCGGGCAACGTTTGGGCACGCTCCAGCGCGTCGCCTTCCGCGCCGGCTACCCCGAGAAAAGACCAGCCGATGATTACTGCGGCGCCCCCTCAACAGTCCGCCCGCCTAATAACCCATAAGAGTTAGAACCACTTGTCAACAATGTGTAATGTACATCAGCCATTATTATTTGGGTAGGGGTTTCCCAAGGGGAAAGTTAGGGCGCCCGAGATAGACTAAGTCCAACTCGCATTATGCTGCGAGTGGGTTGACCACTATATATATTTAGAAAGGAAGTCGGCCAGATCTGTCTGCGGGATGCGTTGCTGAGCAATATCGAGACGCAGATGTTTGATGCTGATCTCGGACTGGGCGCATTCATCATCGCCGAGTATCAGGGCATGGTCGGCGCCGCTCTTGTCGGCGCGCTTGAGCTGATTCTTGAAATTACCGCCGCCCGAGTTCATCACCAGCCGCAGTCCCGGCAATGCGTCGCGCAGTTGCTCCGCAAGCACCAGACCACGGCGCTCGGCCTGCTCGCCGACTAATACAAAATACGCGTGTGGAGTGCGCCTGGGCGGTGTTAACGCACTTTCGGTAAGCAGCGTCACCAACCGTTCTATGCCCATGGCAAAGCCGATCGCCGCTGTGGGCTTGCCGCCGATCTGTTCGACCAGCTTGTCATAACGCCCGCCCGCGCACACGGTGCCCTGCGCACCCAACTGATCGGTGGTCCACTCGAACACCGTCTTGGAATAATAATCCAGGCCGCGCACCAGGCGCGGATTGACTTGATAGCTCAGGCCTGCGGCATCGAGATGGTGCTTAAGCCGTTCAAAATGCAAACGCGATTCCTCATCGAGATGATCGGCGAGTTGCGGCGCGCCGGCGATAAGCGGCTGCAGCGCGGGGTTCTTACTGTCCAAGATACGTAGTGGATTGGTTGCGAGGCGGCGATGGCTGTCCTCATCAAGCTGATCGAGGTGGTCTTCGAGATAACTCACCAGATGGCTGCGATAACCCGCTCGCGCCTCGGCGCTGCCGAGGGAGTTGATTTGCAATTGCAACTCTTCAAGACCCAGTCTGCGCCACAAGCGCGCCGTCATGAGAATCATTTCCGCGTCTATGTCCGGGCCGTTGAAACCGAACGCCTCGACGCCGATCTGATGGAACTGGCGATAGCGGCCCTTCTGCGGGCGCTCGTGCCGGAACATCGGGCCGCTGTACCAGAGGCGCTGCGTTTGATTGTGTAACAACCCGTGCTCTATCGCGGCACGCACACAACCCGCCGTACCTTCAGGACGCAAAGAAAGGCTGTCGCCGTTGCGATCCGCGAAGGTATACATCTCTTTCTCGACGATGTCGGTGACCTCGCCGATGGAGCGGGCGAAGAGTTCGGTCTGTTCGACCAGCGGCAACCGGATCTCTTCATAGCCGTAGCCCGCGAGCAACGCGCGCGCCGTGTCTTCGAGATGTTGCCAGTGAGGAGTTTCATCCGGCAGAATGTCTTTCATGCCGCGGATGGCTTGGATCATAGAGGCAGGCGCGAGTGGCTAGTAACTAGTAGCGAGGAACGACACTATAACGTCAATCCTGGCCACTCGCTACTTGTTTGAGAGGGATCACGGGCCTTTGATGTTCTAGCTGACCGAGTTCCTGACGCAGTTTAA
>CAYUAZ010000254.1:0-2445 GCA_964442865.1 uncultured Gammaproteobacteria bacterium | reverse complement strand
CCCAGGCGCCCAGAGGGGGGTCGGGGGGGGCAAGGCGGCGGGTTTTCGGCCGGGGGATGGGCGCCGGTTCGGCGGGGGACAGGCGCTTGCCCACCGCCGCGGGTTCCATCTCCTGACCTCCGGCCAGGCCGTGCGAGCCGCAGGCCTCGGCCAGCAGCGTAATCATTTCGAGACGGGCGGCGGCGTTTACCGCCAGCGCCGAGTCTTGCGCGAGCAGTTGAAAGGCCAGGGTCAACAGTGCATTGCCGGCCAGGATGGCGGTCGCCTCGCCGTAGACCTTGTGGCAAGTGGGCTGGCCGCGCCGTAGATCGTCGTTGTCCATGGCGGGCAAGTCATCGTGCACCAGGGAATAGGCGTGGATCATCTCCACCGCGCAGGCGGGGATATCCAGGCTGCCCGGCGCGGCGCCGACGCAGGCGCCGGTGGCGTAGACCAGCACCGGACGCAGGTGTTTGCCGCCGCCCAACACCGCATAACGCATCGCCTGGTGCAACGCGGCGGGATGCGCCAGCGCGGCGGGCAGGCGCTGCGCCAAGGCCTGCTCCACGCGCCGCTGATAGCCGGTGAGCAGGCTGTCGAGCGTGACAGCGGACAATGCGGACATGATAGGCGGTGCGGAGGTACCGGCGGCGTGGCCAGGCGCTACTGTTCCTGTTGCTGATCGAGAGGCCGCTCCTGGTCGAACGGCTGCTCCACCAGTGCGCTATCTTTTTCCAGCAGGATCTGCACCTTCTGTTCGGCTTCTTTCAGGGCGTTTTGACAGGCGCGGGTCAGCTCGATGCCGCGCTCGAAGTGTTTCAGCGAATCCTCCAGGCTGATGTCGCCCTGCTCCATGCGCGTCACCAGCGCCTCCAGTTCCTTGAGGGCGTGTTCGAAATCCAGATTGGGTTTTTTGGCCATACACCATACACAGTAACAGGTATTTTCCAGTGTTCCATCGTATCATAAGCTTGGATTCTGGGTTTGCGCCGCAAGGGACACGATGTCAGCGTTGGAAAATTGGAACGAGGAGATGCAATCGGCCCATCTTTACCGGGTATTGGCCGAGGCCGAGGGCGATGCCGTGAAGCGCGCCCTGTTTCAGCAGTTGGGGGCGGCGGCGACCGGTCAGGCGGGCATCTGGGCGGAGCATATCGCACGGCAGGGCGGGACGCCGCCCCATGAATTTCACCCGCCGTTGCGCGCCCGGGTAGTCGCAGGGCTGATCCGGGCGTTAGGTCCGCGCGCGATCCGGCCGGTGCTGGCGGCCAGCAAGATCCGTGGCCTGTCGGTCTACGCCAGCAAGGCTGCGCCGGTGACTGCGGGTCACATCATGCCCACCTCGGTGCAGGACTTCGGCCATCGTCACAAGGGAGCGGGGAGCGGCGGTAATCTGCGTGCTGCGGTGTTCGGCGTCAACGACGGCCTGGTCTCCAATACCAGCCTGATTCTCGGGGTGGCCGGGGCGGCCAGTGACCCCCAGTTTATTCTGCTGTCGGGCGCCGCCGGGCTGCTGGCCGGGGCGCTCTCGATGGCCGCCGGCGAATATATTTCCATGCGCTCGCAGCGCGAGATGTACGAATACCAGATCGGTCTGGAGCGCGAGGAACTGCAACAATACCCGGACGAAGAGGCCGAGGAGCTGGCGCTCATTTATCATGCGCGCGGGGCGGACATGGAGCAGGCGCGCAGCTTCGCGCAAGACATTATCCGCAACCCCGAGCACGCCCTCGCCAGCCTGGCGCGCGAGGAGCTGGGCCTCAACCCCGACGATCTCGGCTCGGCCCGGGGCGCGGCGTTTTACTCCTTTGTCTCATTCGGCATCGGCGCCGTCATCCCTTTGCTGCCGTTCTTGCTGCACCTCAACGCCGCAGTTTCCGTGAGCGCAGGACTCGCGGCCGTCAGTTTGTTCGCGGTGGGCGCGACGCTCAGCCTGTTTACCGGGAAACAGGCTCTGTGGGGCGGCTTGCGGATGGTGCTGATCGGCGGCGGGGCGGGGGCGGTGGCCTATTTGATCGGGACGCTGCTGGGGGTGGGGCTTACGGCTTGAATATGCCCATATATCAATATGCTGGCGTCCTGTAACTATTGCAGTGTATAATGCTTGGTTTTGCTAAGTACAGGTGTCACTGTGATAGAGAATTTACGCAATATCGCCATCATCGCTCACGTAGATCATGGCAAGACCACGCTGGTGGATAAGCTGCTGCAGCAGTCGGGCACCTTTGGCGCGCGCGCCGCAGTGACCGAGCGCGTCATGGATTCCAACGATCTGGAGCGCGAACGCGGCATCACCATCCTCGCCAAGAACACCGCGCTGCGCTGGCGCGATTACCGCATCAATATCGTGGACACCCCCGGCCACGCCGATTTCGGCGGCGAAGTGGAGCGCGTGCTGTCGATGGTGGATTGCGTGCTGCTGCTGGTGGATGCGGTGGAAGGCCCGATGCCGCAGACCCGTTTCGT
>CAYUAZ010000253.1:0-2478 GCA_964442865.1 uncultured Gammaproteobacteria bacterium | reverse complement strand
CGCTTTCTCGCAGAATTCCGCCTTGCCTAAAGACAAAATCCACTATTTTTAGAGGCGCCCTTTCAAACTCAACTGTATGGCGCTTTCAGCGGTTACTCGTGCGCGGCGCCGGCGGCATGCGGCGGTATCTGGTGGGGCTGACGCGAATTGCCCATGGAGACAGGCGGCGCGCTGGTCAGGTAGGCGGCGACATTGTAGATGTCTTCATCCTTCATCTTGCTCGCCACGGCGCGCATCTGCGCCAACGGGTCGTTGGCGCGGCTGCCGTCCTTCCATTTCTTCAACTGAGTTACCAGATAGACGTAGCGCTGTCCGCCGATGGCGGGGTAGACCGGAAACGCACCGCGGCCGTTGTACTGATGGCAACTGCTGCAGGCCGGCACGCCCTGCGCGGGGATGCCGTACAGCACAATGCCTTTGCCGAGGTGACGCTCGCCGACCGGTACCGTGCCGGCCGCCTTGATCTCGTCCATATTGGAGGCCGAGGCGAGCGCATCCAGGTGCACGCTGGATTCATAGGCGGAGATGTCGGCCTTATCCTGATCGGAGAGGGCCTTGGCGACGCCGTTCATGACGCCCATGGTGGAGTCGGTGCGGAGATCCGCAGCGAATTCATAGAGCTGCTTTCTGAGATAGGTAAAGCCTTGGCCGGCCAGCCGGGGGGTGCCCATGTTGTCATCGCCCAGACCTTGTTCGCCGTGGCAGGACAGGCATGGCGGGGCCTCGCCCTTACCTTCCGCGAAGATTTTTTTACCGGCCTCGGGGTTGCCTACCAGCTTGAGCGCCTCGGTCGGCATGGCTGCGGGGGCAGGGGTAGGGATCCCTGCGGCAGCTTCTGCTCTAGCCTTTTCTGCTGTCTCTCGGTGCGCTGGGGCAGTCTCTGCTGCGGGTGCATGTTCAGTAGCAGGGGCAGGGGCCGTAGGAGCGGTCTCTGCAGCCGGAGCTGCGGCCTCTGCTGCGGGCGCCTGTTCAACGG
Source organism: uncultured Gammaproteobacteria bacterium (assembly GCA_964442865.1). Taxonomy (GTDB): domain Bacteria; phylum Pseudomonadota; class Gammaproteobacteria; order SURF-13; family SURF-13; genus JACPZD01. The sequence continues at coordinate 1,502 of CAYUAZ010000253.1, read as the reverse complement.
CCGGGGCAGGTGCGGCGCCCGGGTCTTCTGACCAAGCCTGATTTGCCGCGACCAAGGCCAGGGCCGCAAGCGATGCCTTAATTAACCGACGCATAATGAAACCTTCCTCCATATCACGATATTATAAAAGCTGCTCCGCAGTGACCTGCCGCATCGCTTGCGGGCCTGGGCCCCTCGGCGGCGCAGGTTACTTAGAAGAGTTTTTTTTGGCGGCCGTCTTATAACCCGTAATGAGGACGACGACGACGACGGCTATAATAATGCCGTACAAGCTCAATACGTCACCCGTGCTGTATTCCACGGAGTCTTTGGCCAAATCTACAGATAAGTCGAACAAATTACACCTCCCTCAATGGGCCCCATCGGGCGTGCCATGGCTGGTGATTCAATGTCTATAGCGCGGCATTATGCCATGAGATTTTGGCGACATGCAATAAGCCCGCAGACAAGATTCCGTATGTCTGCATTGCTGGGCAGTATATTGGGGTATTATTTAAGCCTTAAGGCTCCGCGCAGCCGGCTTACCCCTTGCCTAACCGTCACGGTCAATAGCTACTCGAATGGATATCAGAGATTTCGTTGTCGTCATCATTCTGTTCATCTTCGCCGACATCATTTTTTATGTGGTGGTGATGAAGGGCCTGATGGTCAAAAGCATTGTCAGCAAGACTCCGGCCGAGGAGCGGCGCGACAATCCCCGCCAGGAGGGACCGGCCTATACGGTCGAGCTGCGCCATGCCACGCCCGCGCGGCTGGAGAGGCCCGTCAGCCTGTTTTCGGTCGGCGGCCAGGCGGGCGCGGCCGAGGTCATGCAGGATTTGGGCGTAGTGATGCGTCAGGAGTTGACGTACCTCAGCGTGCAGAACTTTCGCTTTATCCCGCCCTATGACCTGATGGTGGGTGAGCCCGCGCGGCTGGAGCTGCAACTTACCCAGAATATCGTCGAGCCGATTACCCGGGCGATCAATCACGCCTCCCCCGCCAAGCTCACCACCCTGAAGATCGGTGCGCACCTGATCGCCGGGCTGCGCGGCGATGGTTTTCGGATCACCCCGATCACCCATGAAGAGCAGGGGCTCGGCGCCCAGTCCACGCTGCAATGGGCGTGGAGCGTGCTGCCGCTTAAGCCCGGCGGCAGGAATCTCGATCTTGACCTCACTTTGCGGCTCAAGATTCCGAGCGGTGAGGAAACGCGGGTTTATTCCTGGCCGGAGTGTAAGGTCACGGTCGAGCCCAATGTCTATTTTGCCACCAAAACCTTTATAAAAGGCCACTGGAAAGTCTTGCTCACGGGGTCCGCTGCGCTCGCGGCGGGGCTATATGTCTGGCTAAAACCGTGAGGGGTGAGTCACGCCTAACACCTCACCTCTCACAGTTTCTCAACGACTCACGTCCACCAGTCCCTGACTTTATGCAAAACCAACCCCTCCACATTCTCCGCAGCGTGTTCGGCTACGAACAGTTCCGCGCACCGCAGGACGAGGTCATCCACGCCCTCATGG
>CAYUAZ010000252.1:0-2486 GCA_964442865.1 uncultured Gammaproteobacteria bacterium | reverse complement strand
CACACTCAGTTACCGCGACGCGGGTGTAGATATTGACGCCGGCCATCGTCTGGTCGAACGGATCAAGCCGATTGCGGCCCGCACCCGCCGTCCGGGTATCTTAGCCGGAATCGGGGGCTTCGGGGCCTTATTCGAACTGCCACCGGGCTACCGTGAACCGGTGCTGGTGTCGGGGACCGATGGGGTCGGCACCAAGCTGAAACTGGCCTTGGAGATGGGGCAGCACGACACCATCGGCATAGATCTCGTCGCCATGTGCGTCAATGACATCATCGTGCAGGGCGCCGAACCGCTGTTTTTTCTTGATTACTATGCCACCGGACGGCTTGATGTGGACGTGGCTACGGCGGTCATAGAAGGCATCGGTCAAGGCTGCGAGCTGGCCGGCGCGGCGCTGGTCGGCGGCGAAACCGCCGAGATGCCCGGCATGTATCACGGCGGCGACTACGATCTCGCCGGTTTTTGCGTCGGCATCGTCGAAAAATCACGCATCATCACCGGCGACTGGGTAGCTCCCGGCGATGTTCTGATTGGCATCGCCTCCTCGGGGCCGCACTCGAACGGTTATTCGCTGATACGCAAGATCATCGAAGTCTCGGGTGCGAATCTCGCGCAAGACTTCCACGGCCACAGCGTCGGCGAAACCTTGCTGGCGCCGACCCGTATTTACGTAAAACCCCTGCTTAAATTATTCGAGAAGGTGAAGGTGCATGCCCTGGCGCACATCACCGGCGGCGGCATTTCGGAGAATCTGCCGCGCGTGATGCCGGAAAACACCTGCGCCCTGGTGGACACCTCAAGCTGGCCGCACCCGCCTATTTTCGACTGGTTGCAACAACAGGGCCGGGTGACGGACGAAGAGATGTACCGCACCTTCAACTGCGGCATCGGGATGGTGCTGTGCGTGGCGGAAGAGGATGCGGAGCGGGCCTTGGAATTGCTGGAGGCCGAGGGCGAAACCGTCTGGCGCATCGGCCAGATCGCAGCAGCGAAGCGGAGCGGCCCCGCCCACGTCTTGTTCCGAACGTGACAATGACCGTAACGCCTTGTGTGATTCTCATCTCGGGGCGGGGGAGCAACCTCCAAGCCATCGTGCACGAAGTGGTTGCAGGCGGGCTGCCACTCGAGATCCGCGCGGTCATCAGCAATCGCCCAGAGGCTTCGGGCCTAGAGCTGGCGCACCGCGCCGGCTTGGTCACTCAAGTGCTCGATCATACCCAGTTTTCCGATCGTGAAGCCTACGATGCGGCCTTGCTGGCTCTAATAGATAGTTACCAGCCGCAACTGGTCATACTGGCCGGATTCATGCGCATCCTGACGGCGCGCTTTGTCCAGCATTACCGGGGGCGTTTGCTCAATATCCATCCCTCGCTGCTGCCCGATTTTCCGGGGCTGGACACCCACCGCCGCGCCCTGGCCGCCGGCGTGACCGAGCATGGCGCGAGCGTGCACTTCGTCACCGAGGCGGTGGACGGCGGCCCTGTCATCCTGCAGGCCCGCGTGCCCGTGCTGCCGCAGGACAGCGCCGAGACGCTCGCCGCGCGGGTGCTGGCCGAGGAGCACCGCATCTATCCGCAGGCGTTACGTTGGTTTGCCGAGGGGCGCTTGCAGTTAGAGCAACGTGGCGGCCGTGACTGCGCGGTGTTAGATGGTGAACCCCTGGAGATCTCCGAACACTCGCCACCTAGCGATGTCAAAGGAGAATGAGCAAACATTTTCTTGGTGCAGTGGCGTTGTATCTTATCGGCGCTTGTGGCGCGGCGGCCGCGCCGCAAGCCTTTAGCGCGCAGTACACCGTCAACAAGGGCGGCATTCCCATCGGCGAAATGACCCGCACACTGAATCCGCAGGCCGGCGGCCGGTACGACTACGAATCCATCACCACGGCGAGCGGATTATTGAGCCTGCTGGTGAAAGATAAAATCATCGAGCACAGCCTGTGGGATTACCACGACGGCGCGATCCGCGCACTCGAATACCGCTATGAAAAAAGCGGCGGCAAGACATCAAAAAAAGTTCAGCTCCTGTTCGACTGGGATCATCGGCTGGTCAAAAACGCCCTGAACGGCGAAACGCGGGCCATGCCCGTGCCCAGGGGGCTGACCGACATCCTGCTCTATCAACTGGTCCTGATGATGGACTTGAAGGATGGGAAAAAATCGCTCGAATACCCCATCGCGGACAAACACAAATTCAAGACCTACCGCTTCGACATCATCGGTGAAGAAACGCTGGACACGCCGCTAGGCAAGCTCAAGACCGTCAAAGTACAGCGTGTACCCGGGCCGGACAAGAAAACCACCCTGATCTGGTGTGCGCCGGGTCTCGACTATCTGCCGGTGCGGATCGAACAGGACGACGGCGAATTCAGCATGCTGCTTAAATCCGTGACAGGGCTGCCGGCGTCAGTCGAACGGGTGCCGTAACACCACAAGCGAAACGCTGTCTATAAAGCAGCCGCAAGACGCCAAGTGGAATCAATCAGA
>CAYUAZ010000251.1:0-2525 GCA_964442865.1 uncultured Gammaproteobacteria bacterium | reverse complement strand
TTCAGAACCATTTCTGTGAGAATGAAAGCAGTTGATGAGGATGTTACGTGAATGGCGGCACAACCGCCGTTTTTATTAAACCTGCAAAGAAGATCTTAAGGAGTAGGGCTATGGCTACTAAATCAACACAGGTTGCAAGGGATAGACTCATCAAGGACTTCAGAGCGGTTGTGCATGACGCCGAGGAGTTGTTAAAGGCAACCGCCAGCCAGACCGGAGACAAAATCGGCGCGGTGCGCGCACGGGCCGAGGAAAGCCTGCACGAGGCGCGACGCAAGCTCGACGAGGTAGAGAGCGACTTAGTTGATCGGGCCAAGGCGGCAGCCGAGGTGACCGATGAACTTGTCCATGAAAACCCTTGGCAGGCGGTCGCCATTGCCGCGGGTGTAGGCTTTCTGCTCGGCATGCTGACCTCTCGCCACTAACCTTATGGCGTACGACGACACAGATCCGGAACCAGCACCAAGTCAGGCGACCGGTCTGCTCGCAACATTGCAGCGGTTGCTGGCAACCCTTACAGAGATCCTGCATACCCGGATAGAAATCCTTTCAACGGAATTGGAGGAGGAGGGGGAAAGGGTCCGGCAGCTCTTCCTGTATGGACTGGTGTCGTTATTTTTTCTCGGATTGGGCCTGCTGTTCGCTACCGTGTTCGTGGTGGTGGCGTTCTGGGAAACTCACCGGTTGTACGTGCTGGGTGGCTTCACCGTCTTTTATCTGGGTATCGGCGTCATCGCCGCACTGGTGGTGCGTCACAAGATCAAGACCCGGCCACGGCTGTTTTCCACCACCCTGTCGGAACTCGGCAAGGACCGTGAACGGTTGACATCCCGGTCATGAGTGCGCGTAGGGAATTCCTGCGACGACGGCGCGAATTTCTGGTGTCGCAGGCTACGGCCCAGCGCAGCGAGCTGTCTTACGTTGCATCCCACCTGCAAAAACGTTTGTGGCTAGTGGACATGGGTTTTGCCATCGTGCAGGCGGTGCGCATCCATCCGGTGCTGGCGGTGACCGGCGCCACGTTGCTGTTACGCGCACCCCGGAACAAGCTGCTGCTCTGGGTCAGCCGGCTGCTCACCGCGCGAGAGCTGTTCGAAGCGGTGCGCAAGCAGTGGCCTCGTCGCCAGGCCTAGCTCAAAATATAAACCCTGCCCGAAAAGAGCACCCCGACGTTTCCTGCGTCGTAGCCTGGCTGGTTCAAGCGCTGCACGGGAACCACTTAAACCTGTGCAATCCCTTGTCTATATTTGGAGTGTGCAGCTACTTTCCTCGGGTTAAAATCAAACAAAGAGGCCTATGAATTGAAGGTGGGCAGCACGATTATCTTCAGGCATTTGCTCCAGTTAAAGGCGCGTGTCCATGGAAGCCGCGCGCCACGCAAGCACCGGAACGAGGAACCACCGCTGCGATCGGAGTTGTTCAGCGCCGATCAGATGGAGCAGCATGGCAAGAGTCTCGCGGCTGCGCACACGCTGACGCCGAAACGCCTGCAGGACCAACTTCTGAAACGGCTGGCGGCGAACGAAGCGGTCTTGATTGGCGTCTGCGGACAGCTCACGGCGACAATAAGAGCCCACCAACAGATTACGCCGGCCAGTGAGTGGCTGCTCGATAACTTCTATCTGATCGAAGAACAGATCCGCACCGCCAAGCGCCACTTCCCCAAGGGGTACAGCCTGGAATTGCCGCGTTTGTTGAACGGCCCATCGGCCGGACTGCCGCGTGTGTATGACATCGCGCTGGAGACGATCGCGCACGGCGACGGGCGGGTGGACCCGGAAAATCTCAGCCGTTTCGTGGCAGCCTATCAGACGGTCACCCCCCTCAAGTTGGGCGAGTTATGGGCTATCCCCATTATGCTGCGGCTGGCGCTGATTGAGAATCTCCGGCGCGTAGCAGTCCGTATCGCCGCCGGCAGGATAGACCGCGACCTGGCCGCCACTTGGGCGGACCAGATGATTGCGATCGCCGAGAAGGATCCAAAGAGCCTGGTTTTAGTGATCGCGGACATGGCGCGCTCGCACCCGCCGATGACGCCCCCATTCGTGTCGGAATTTACGCGCCGGATACAAGGGCAAAGCCTCGCGTTGGCATTGCCGCTGACCTGGATTGAGCAATTACTCTCCGAGTCGGGTCTGACGATCGAGCAGTTAGTGCAATCGGGAAACCAACAACAGGCTGCCGACCAAGTTTCCATTAGCAACAGCATCGGTAGTCTGCGATTTCTGGGGGCGATGGATTGGCGCGAGTTCGTCGAAACGATGAGTGTTGTCGAGCAAACGCTACGTGACGATCCGGGCGGCGCGTACGGCGAGATGGATTTTGCTACCCGCGATCGCTATCGTCATGTGATCGAGAAGATCGCCAAGACGAGTCTCCTTTCCGAAGCCGAGGTGGCGCAGTGCACGATCCGGCTCGCGCACGCGGGTGCGATTCTGGTGGAGAATCAGGATGACGACGCACGCAAAGCGCATGTCGGCTTCTACCTGATAGACAAGGGTTTGCGCGAACTCGAAAGAACGGCG
>CAYUAZ010000250.1:0-2560 GCA_964442865.1 uncultured Gammaproteobacteria bacterium | reverse complement strand
AGTTACCCATGCCGATATAGAGCGCAATGGGTAAACCGATGGCCGACCACAGCGAATAACGCCCGCCCACCCAGTCCCAGAACTCAAACATGTTGCGGGTATCAATACCAAATTGTGCGACTGCTTTTGCATTCGTCGAAACCGCGACAAAGTGTTTGGCGACCGCTGTTTCATCACGGGCCGTTTTTAGAAACCACTCGCGCGCGGTGTGCGCATTGGTCAGAGTCTCTTGGGTAGTGAAGGTCTTGGAGGCGATGATAAACAGGGTAGTTTCAGGGTTGAGCGGTTTGAGCGTTTCGGCGATATGGGTGCCGTCTACGTTGGATACGAAATGCGCACGCAGTCCCAGTTTTGCATAGGGTCTAAGCGCCTCACAGACCATCACCGGGCCGAGATCGGAGCCGCCGATGCCGATGTTGACGATGTCGGTGATGGGCTTGCCCGTATAGCCCTTCCAGGTACCGTTGCGTACCGACTCCGCGAATGTCTTCATCTGCGCCAGCACCCGATTAACTTCAGGCATTACGTCTACGCCGTCAACCCGTACCGGCCGGTTGGAGCGATTGCGCAGGGCGACGTGCAACACGGCGCGCTGCTCGGTGACGTTAATCTTATCACCGGAAAACATACGCTCCACCCAGCTCTTGAGATCGGCCTGTCTCGCCAATGCAAACAGCAGGGGCAAGGTCTCTTCGGTGATGCGGTTTTTTGAGTAATCGAGCAGGATGTCATCAACCGCGAGGGAATGTTTTGTAAAGCGCTGCGGATCGGCCGCAAACAATTCGCGCATGTGCAGCGGCTCGATCTTTTCATGATGCGCCTGTAGGGCCAACCAGGCCTTGGATTGCGTTAACGCACTCACGGCGTGTTTGACTGAGACTCAGACATTGCTGCCGGCCTCGCCCTCCAGGCTCAACTCATTGCGCCAGGATTGATATTCGCGCTCGAACAGCCGGTTGGCCTCTGTGGGGCCCCAGGCGCCGGCCGGATAGGAGTGAATAAAATCGCGCTCCATGGACCAGGTCTTCAGGATCGGGTCCACCACCTTCCAGGCCCAGCGCACCTCGTCATAGCGCAGGAACAGCGAGTGATCGCCTTCTACCACATCCAGCAACAAGGCCTCGTAGGCATCGAGCTGGGCCTCGAATTCCTGACGATAACTGGCATCGAGGCTCACGGCGCGGGTATGCATCTGCAGGCCCGGGAGCTTGGCCTGGATCTCGACGGGAAGGAATTCCTCGGGTTGTATGCCAAGCAAGATCCAGTTGGGACGCAACTGTTCCGTCACGGTTTCACGGAACAACTGCTGCGGCGCATGTTTGAAGCGGATGGCGATATATGAGGTCGCCTTCGCCATGCGCTTGCCGGTGCGCACGTAAAACGGCACGTTGCGCCAGCGCCAGTTGTCTATGTAAAACTTGATCGCCGCATAACTCTCCGTGGTGCTGTTCGGCGCGACGCCTTTTTCATCGAGGTAACCGGCGACCTTCTGGCCGTCTACTGTGCCGCGCCCGTACTGGGCGCGAAAGGCATGGGCGTGTACAGCGCTCTGCGGGATTGGCCGGATGGATTTCAACACCTTGACCTTCTCGTCGCGCAGCGACTCGGCATCCATGTTGGCCGGCGGCTCCATGGCCACCAGGGTCAACATCTGCAACAGATGGCTTTGCAGCATGTCGCGCAGCGCGCCTGCGCCGTCGTAATAATCCGCGCGCCCAGCTATGCCCTGGGTTTCCGAGTGGGTGATCTGCACGTGGTCAATGTAATTGCGGTTCCACAACGGCTCCAGCATGATATTGGCAAAGCGGAACACCAGCACATTCTGCACCGTGCCCTTGCCGAGGTAGTGGTCTATGCGAAAAATCTGTTGCTCTGAAAAATACCGGTGCAGGCGCTCTTCCAGGGTCTGGGCGCTCTCCACGTCATAGCCAAACGGTTTTTCGATGACCAGCCGCACCCAACCGCTATCCTCTTGATGCAGACCGGCGTCGGCCAGATGCTGGCTCACCGTCGAAAATTCGGCCGGACGGATCGCCATGTAAAACACCCGATTGCCGGGGAAATGATCCGTGCTTGTGAGCGTCGTTTTCAGGCGGTTATAGGACTCTACGTCATCGAGGTCGCCCTGAAAATAGTGCAGCCGTTCACGGAAATGCGCGAATACTTGTTCATCCAGCTCTTTGCGGACGCGGGTTTTTAACAAACCGGCCACCTCGTCGCGCCACTGCCCGGTGCTCCACTCGCGCCGCCCGAAACCGACGATCACCATGCCTTCGGGCAGACGTGCAGCCTGCTCGAGATGATACAAGGCCGGCAATAATTTATTCTGGGAAAGGTTGCCGGTCGCGCCGAAGATGACAAAGGTGCAAGGTTCGATCATGATTTTTTGTCCTCCGTGTGTGAGGCATGACCGCCGAAGGCGTTACGCATCAGCGACAGCAGGCGGTAACCATAACCGCTGTCGCGGCTTGCAAAACGCATTTGCAGCGCGAGCGTCATGACGGGGGTGGCGATGCCTTGATCCACGCCCTCGATGGCGGTCCAACGCCCTTCGCCGGAG
>CAYUAZ010000249.1:0-2571 GCA_964442865.1 uncultured Gammaproteobacteria bacterium | reverse complement strand
TGCGTACCCAGCGCCTCATCAGCCGCGATCCTATCCACGGCTTTATCGCCTCGGTCTCCGTGGGTATATACAAGGGCGTGCCGGTGCTGGACCTCGATTACATCGAGGACAGCGAGGCCGAGACCGACATGAACGTGGTGATGAACGAGGCGGGCCACTTCATCGAGGTGCAAGGCACCGCCGAAGGCCACGCCTTCCGCACCGACGAACTGCACGCCATGCTGGAACTGGCGCGCGGCGGCATTGCCACGCTGATAGAAAAACAGCGGGCGGCGCTTAGTGAGGCAGTGGCTAGTCGCTAGTGGCGAGTGGCTAGGTAAAAATATTTTCCTCGTTACTAGTCACTCGCCACTGTATTTATGAACCGCATCGTCCTCGCCAGCAATAATCCCGGCAAACTGCGCGAGATCCAGGCGCTCGCCGCGGGCAAGCTGGAGCTACTGCTGCAATCCGATTTTGCCGTCCCGGAGGTCGAGGAGACCGGTCTCAGCTTCGTCGAAAACGCCATCCTCAAGGCGCGTCACGCCGCCCGCCACACCGGCCTGCCGGCGCTCGCCGACGACTCCGGACTCGAAGTGGACGCCCTGAATGGAGCACCCGGCATTCGCTCCGCGCGGTATGCGGGGCCTGGTGCGAGCGATGCCGAAAACCTGCAAAAACTCTTACAGGACTTGGCCGATGTCCCGGAACATCAGCGCCGCGCCCGCTTTCAATGTGTAGTTGTCTACATGAAACACGCCGAAGACCCCACGCCCCTCATCTGCCAAGGGACTTGGGAAGGCCGCATCCTGACCGCACCGCGCGGCGAAAATGGCTTCGGCTATGACCCGCTGTTCTACGTCCCCACCCATCATTGCGCTTCCGCCGAACTGCCGCCTGCCGTCAAAAACACCCTCAGCCATCGTGGGAAGGCGTTGTGCCAGTTGTTCACCGCGCTCGACTGCTGATCCGCCGATACCGGCGGCTGTGACAGATGTTCAACTTCACCACCCTACCCCCGCTAAGCCTCTACGTGCATCTCCCCTGGTGTGCGCGTCGGTGCCCGTATTGCGATTTCAATTCGCACGAACAGGGCGCCGAACTTCCCGAGCAGAAATACGTAGATGCCCTGATCGCCGATCTCGAACAGGATCTGCCGCGCATCTGGGGGCGCAGTGTGAGCACGATCTTCATCGGCGGCGGCACACCCAGCCTGTTTTCGCCCGAGGCGTTGGATCGGCTGCTGGTGGCCTTGCGCACACGGCTCAAACTCAGCCCTACGGCCGAGATCACCCTGGAGGCCAACCCCGGCAGCAGCGAATACGCGAAGTTCAAGGAATTTCGTGCGCTCGGCATCAATCGCCTGTCCATCGGCGTGCAGAGCTTTAACGAAGACCGGCTCCAGGCCCTGGGCCGCATCCACGGCAGACGCGAGGCCATCGCCGCCGCCGAGGCGGCGCACCAGGCCGGTTTCGATAATTTCAACCTTGACCTCATGTACGGCCTGCCCGATCAAACCCTGGCCCAGGCGCTCACCGATCTCAACACCGCATTCGCCCTGGAGCCCGCGCACCTTTCACACTACCAGCTCACCCTCGAACCCAACACCTGGTTTCACCGGCACCCGCCGCAGTTACCTGACGATGATCTGGTTGGAGACATGCAAGCCCAATCGCAAGTGCAGATCAAAGAGCACGGTTATGAGCACTACGAGGTCTCGGCCTACGCCAAGCCCGGCCGCACCTGCCGCCACAACGTCAACTATTGGGAATTCGGCGATTACCTGGGAATAGGCGCGGGTGCGCACAGCAAAATCACCGATGCGTCACAACAGCGCATCATGCGCTTTTGGAAACAGAAACAACCGCAAGCCTATCTGGACAGCGCAGGAAGCCCCGCCTGTACCGGAGAAGAGACCACGCTCAGCTCAAGCGACGCGGCCTTTGAATTCATGTTGAACATCTTGCGCCTGAACGGCGGATTCGCCACGCGCCTGTTCACCGAACACACTGGGTTGCCCCTTTCTCTCGTCGAACAGCCACTCAAGCAGGCCGAGCAACGCGGGTTAATCGAATGGGATGTGCAGGGTGTACGGCCGACAGAGCAAGGGCAGCGCTATCTCAACGATTTAACCGAACTGTTTTTGCCGCCCAGCACACCTATAACCGGCGCTGCACGACGATAATCTCGACCCGCCCGCGCGGGCCGATGAAGTACGACGCGAGCCATCCGGTTATGCTCACGACAATGGACCCGAACAACGCCGGCCAGAAGCCCGCGATGGTGAAGTTGTCGAACATCCATGCCACCAGCCCCAGCATCGCCGCGTTGATCACCAGCAGAAACAATCCAAGCGTAAAGATGGTGGCGGGTAAGGTGAGGATAATGAGCACCGGCCGCACCACAGCATTGACAATGCCAAGCAGCAGCGCCGCCCCGAGCAATGTCCCCACGCCTTTCACCTCAATTCCCGGCACCAACTCAGACGCCAGCCACAACCCAAGCGCCACAATCAGCAGACGTATTATAAATCCGGTCATGGGCTTATGTTCTCACTTTGAGTACGGGCCCAAGAAACGGCTGCCATTGAAG
>CAYUAZ010000248.1:0-2625 GCA_964442865.1 uncultured Gammaproteobacteria bacterium | reverse complement strand
GGTATAGGGACCCCGAAACTGGTAAAGACCATAACCCTTCCCCCGGGGGGCCGCACCGCACTCTACTCGGTGATGGTGCTGCATAGCGGCGAAACCCTGGCCGCTCGCATCAAGAGAAAAAACGGCCTGTTGGTGCAGGAAACGCTGTCACTCGCCCAGCAGATACTCACCGGGCTCGATCACCTGCACCGCAAAGGCGTGATCCACCGTGACATCAAGCCGGAAAATATTCTGATAGACACTGAGCACCGGGTACTCCTCCTCGATCTCGGCGTCAGCCGCATCGAACGCATGGACACGGGTAGCAAGTCACTCACACCAGTCGGCACACCGAGCTACATGGCGCCGGAAGTCATCGCCGGCAATGACGCCGATGAGCGCGCCGATGTCTATTCCGCTGCCGTGACCATCTATGAAATGCTCACCGGCAAATATCCCTACGGCGAAATCGAACCCTTTACCCATCCTTCCTACAACCACTTCATCCCGCCGGGTCGCTACAACCCGGACGTGCCGCCGTGGCTGTCTGAAATACTCAGAAAGGCCTGCACCCCCGACCCCAATCACCGCTATCCCCACGCTGCCGACTTCGCCGCGGCCCTCTCATCCCCTTCACAAGACACTCTCCCGCAACACAAAGTACCTTTACTTGAGCGCATCCGCCCTGAACACTGGAAAGCGCTGTTTATCGCCTCACTGTTGATGAATTTGTTGCTGCTATTCGCCTTGCTGCAATAGCGGAGGGTAGTTACAGCGCTCATACCCTATGGCTGCTTTCACCCAGAGTGACACCGGCGGCGATCAGGTGGGCGGTGCGCAAAGGCTCCGGCATCGTGCTGTGCGGGCTGAATCGCTTGAGCAGCGTCTCGGTCTCGGTCAGGGACAGGCCGGCACGCTGCACGTAGACGCCGGCGACCGGCTCCATGGGCCCGGTGCGTTCGATAAGCTTCCATTTGCGCGCGCCGCCCGGCACATGGTTGAGCAGCGCGCGGCGGATGGCGTCGAGATCGGGACGACGGCGCGTCACCACCAACACCGGAATGCCGAGGGTGGCGTGCAATGCGTGAATATCCACCACGTTGAAACCGGCGAAGGCGATGCCTTGCAGCAGGATCATCTGCAAATGGTCACGAAAGTGCGAACGGCTGATGATGTCCGCCAGCACGCGCGTCGCGTTCGCCCCATCGCGCCGCACCTTTCCACTCAGCACGCCGTCCAGCCGCGCACCGGCGAACATGGCGCCAACGACGAGCACATCGCCGCGGTGGCTCCGCTCGAACGGGGCATCGTCGAAGCCGATGACATGGGACAACCGGCGTCTGGCCATCAGGGTTCCGCCTCAGGCCGTCACAGGGGCCTACCCAAGGGCATGAGAGCAAGCGGTACTTCACTCCCTTCCAGCGGCACCGCGCGCTTCACTCCCTGGTCGTCGAAGGCGCCGACCATGACCGTGCCCAGGCCCAGCGAGCCGGCCGCAAGGTAGACATTCTGCGCGGCATGGCCGACTTCCATGTGCACGTACTGAATGCCCCGCTGACCGTATTTCCGTGTCGTGCGCTCGAACACGGCGCTGAGCACCAGCACCGCCGCCGCTTCGCTCACGCACCCTTGTCCAAGCGCGGCTGCGGCAAGCGGCTGGCGCCGGTCGCCTGCGGCAGTCAGCACGAGCTCGCCCGCGTGCGGCCGGTAGTGGTAGCTGCCACATTCCAGCCCCTTCACGTTTCCGGCGACCACATGCACTTCCAACGGATAGAGCGCGCCGGCGGAAGGCGCGGTGCGGAGACCTTCGGGACTGCTGACGCCCTGCGCCGCCCATAGCAGATGGGCAAGCTCGTCAAGGCTGAGCGGCGTGGCTGCGAAATCACGTACCGAGCGGCGATGGGCGAGCAGCCGTTCGATCGGATGCCAGGCGGCGGGATGCGGTTCGGGCAGCTTGATGGAAGTCTTTTCGCCAGCCATGCACGGTTCCTCTCGTTAACGGCTTCCGGTCCCCGCATACTCAGAGGCGCCATGAGATATGTCATCATTATAATTGCGGTCGGACAGGATTGCGTTACAATCCTTGAAATCAGGCTGAAAATGACAAAAGAATCAGACGCCAGGGAGAATATCGACCGCCTGCTGGAACAAGCGGGGTGGTCGGTGTGCGATGCCGCGCGAGCCAGTATTCATGCCGCGCGCGGCGTGGCCATTCGGGAGTTTCCTCTGAAAAGCGGCCATGGTTTCGCCGTCGGCGTTTGCGAGCAGGACAAAACCGACTCCCACCCCGTGGGGCAGAAGCCCACTGTGAGCTTCGAAAAGCTCATGCAAGCCGTTATGTTTGGTAATACAGAAGATGATGTACTCTCTTCACTGGCTGGCCGCTTGGCACGCATGGAACACCGCTTAACGCACGAAGAAGCAGTCAATGTAACCCGGATGCAGCGCAGCGAAATCCGCTGAGACTGCTAAACAACAAGCACCCAAGCCGAATGTCCCAACTCGAACACATCGAAGCAATCGAAAAACGCCTGTGGAGCGCCGCCGATAATCTGCGTGCCAACTCCAACTACGCCAGCACCGAATACTTTCTGCCCGTAATGGGTCTTGTTTTCCTGCGCCACGCCTACAGCCGCTATCTAGCGG
>CAYUAZ010000247.1:0-2657 GCA_964442865.1 uncultured Gammaproteobacteria bacterium | reverse complement strand
TTGCGGATCTGGGCGGGCGACATGCGGCCCTGGCGCAGCACGTAGCTGCGGATGGAACGAAGCGGGTTTTCGGTGTCTTGTATGGAAACGTCCTTACCCCATTGACTGAGGTATAACGCCCAAGCTCAGCCGCGCCGCTTTTCGGCGTCTGCCGGAGCGCCTTGTTGGGCGTGATCAGTTGACGATACTTCCCATCGGGCCTGAATCGTATCGGCAGAAAGATCCGCTCCGCAACCCCATTCAACAAAGTATCTGCCGTTATGAATTCGTTCGAATTCACTTCTGTCCTTCAGCGGCGCAAAGGCCTCTGATTCCAGGTAAGGCTTTACGTCAAACAAACCCGCTTTTCCATCTTCTGTTTTGATGTACAGCGTGTAATTTTCTTTGGGAACAATTTCGACAATGTTCATTGGTCAAGTCCTCGAATTGGGAACGGCTTCTTACCATTAACCGCCAATTGCCAATCAGCCAGTAAATCATCTTGATGTATTTCAATCCATGCGGCGACTAGCTTGTGCTTCTTCGGCGGCAGTTCGCCAGCCAATACGATACCATCCGGAATGGAGTACACGGCTATGCGACCCTGATATTCAGCATGGATATGCGGTACATTATGTCTATCCGTATCATAGAAAAACATCCGAATCAGGATGCCATAAAACATCGATATTGTCGGCATGACAAGGGTCTCTCCTGTTACGTCCAACTATTGTTATACCGGATTTATGAACTAGAAAAACGTCCCCTCAATAGGTGACGAGGCGCTGGCGTACAGCTTGCGCGGCATGCGACCGGCGCGATAGGCCTCGCGGCCGGCCTCGATGGCCTTCTTCATCGCAGAGGCCATCAGCACCGGGTTCTTCGCTGCGGCGATGGCGGTGTTCATGAGTACGCCGTCGCAGCCGAGTTCCATTGCAATCGCCGCGTCCGAGGCGGTACCGACGCCTGCGTCCACCAGAATCGGTACCTTGGCGTTTTCAACAATCATGCGGATGTTGTAGGGATTGCGTATGCCGAGTCCTGAACCGATTGGCGCGGCGAGCGGCATGACCGCAACACAGCCCATCTCCTCTAAACGCTTGGCGATGAGCACGTCATCGGTCGTGTAGACCATCACTTTGAAGCCGTCTTTAATCAGGATCTCGGCGGCCTTGAGGGTTTCGGTGATATCGGGAAACAGCGTCTTCGGATCGCCCAGCACTTCGAGCTTGACCAGGTCATGGCCGTCGAGCAGTTCGCGCGCCAGACGGCAGGTGCGGATCGCGTCTTCGGCGGTGTAGCAGCCAGCGGTGTTGGGGAGTATGGTGTATTTGTTAGGCGGCAGCACGTCGAGCAGGTTGGGCTCGTTGGGATTTTGACCGATGTTGGTGCGGCGGATTGCAACGGTGACGATTTCCGCGCCGCTCGCCTCGACGGCGCGGCGGGTTTCGTCGAGATCGCGGTATTTGCCGGTGCCGACCAGCAGGCGCGAGTGATAGATTTTTCCCGCGATGATGAGCGGGTCATCCCCGCTGCCTACGCTCGCCAAAACCGCATTCATGGCTTAGCCGCCGCCAATGGCGCGGACGATCTCCACCCGGTCACCCGGACGCAGGGTGTGCCCGGAGTGCTGGCTGCGCGGCAGGATTTCGTGATTGATTTCGGTAGCGATACGCTGACCGACCAGGTCCATCTCGTCGAGCAGGCGCGCGACACTGTAAGACTCCGGGACTTGCCGCACGTGACCATTGACATAGATTTCGATAAACCCCACTAACCAACTCCATCTCACGGGTAACAACGCTCTATTTTGAAGGTATCCGCCTCATGACGCAATGGATAAAAGACACCATACCGGTGGACATCGCGCGCACCCTCGATGGCCTGTTCCGCGAGCGCGTGCGCCGCAGCCCGCAGGCGGTGGCCTATCGCAGCTTCGACAAGGCCAGCGGCACATGGCAGGACAGCACCTGGGAGGGGCTGAACACCGAAGTGGCGCGCTGGCGCGGCGCGTTGGCCGCCGAAGGATTGCAGGCCGGTGATCGGGTGGCGATTCTGATGCGCAACGGCGTGGAGTGGGTGATTTTTGAGCAGGCGGCGCTGTCCCTGGGGCTGGTGGTGGTGTCGCTGTACACCGACGACCGGCCCGACAACACCGCCTATATGCTGAGCGACAGCGCGACGACTGTGCTGCTGGTGCAGGATGCGACCCAGTGGCGCCGTCTCAAAGACGCAGTGCTGCCGCTGGAGAGCCTCGCGCGGGTGTTGATCGGCAACGGTTTCGAGGCCACGGGTCCGGGTGAGCGGGTGCGTGACGTGACGAGCTGGCTGGCTGCCGCCACCCGCCAGCCTCCCCCTGCGCCGCAGCAAACCGAGCCACAACCACTGGCCAACATCGTCTATACCTCCGGCACCACGGGCCGGCCCAAGGGCGTTATGCTGAGCCACCAAAACGTGTTGAGCAGCGCTGCGGGGGGATTATGGGTACTGGAAGTCTATCCACAGGATGTGTTTTTGTCCCTGTTGCCCGTAACGCACACCTTCGAGCGCTCGCTGGGCTATTACTCGCCGATGATGGCGGGCGCCACGGTGGCGTATTGCCGCTCCATCCCGCAATTGGCCGAGGACCTGCTGGCGGTGCGTCCCACGGTGATGATCTGCGTGCCGCGCGTGTTCGA
>CAYUAZ010000246.1:0-2666 GCA_964442865.1 uncultured Gammaproteobacteria bacterium | reverse complement strand
GCATTACGGCATGGGCGTGTTCGAAGGCGTGCGCGCGTATAAAACCGAAAAAGGCACGGCGATCTTCCGCCTCGAAGCCCACATGGATCGCCTGTTGCGCTCAGCGCACATCCTCGGCATGCACATGCCGTATGATAAAAAAACCTTGAGCGAGGCGTGCCGTGCGGCGGTGCGCGAAAATAATTTGGAGTTGTCGGGCTCCAAGTCGGTCTATATCCGTCCGATGTGTTTCTACGGCTCGGAAGGCATGGGACTGCGCGCCGATAATTTGAAGGTACACGCCATCGTCGCGGCCTGGTTATGGGGTTCGTATATGGGCGAGGAGGGTGTGGAGAAGGGTATACGGGTCAAGACCTCCTCGTTCACGCGCCACCACGTCAATATCACCATGTGCAAGGCCAAGGCGAACGGCAATTACATGAACTCGATGATGGCGCTGCGCGAGGCGCTCTCCTGCGGTGTGGATGAGGCGCTGCTGCTGGATGTGGACGGCTACGTGGCGGAAGGCAGCGGTGAGAATATCTTTATCGTGCGCGACGGTGTGCTCTGCACGCCGGAGCTGACCTCGGCGCTGGATGGCATCACTCGTGACACGATCTTCAAGCTCGCCGCGGAGATTGGCGTCGCGGTGCATGAAAAACGTATCACCCGCGACGAGGTGTATATCGCCGACGAGGCCTTTTTCACCGGCACGGCGGCGGAAGTCACGCCGATACGCGAGCTGGACGGCCGCAGCATCGGCGACGGCAGCCGCGGGCCGATCACCACGCGCCTGCAATCATTGTATTTCGATCAGGTACACGGGCGGCGCAGCCAGCATCCTGAATGGTTGACTCTGGTTTAGGATAAAGAGCCCGTGGCTGAAAAACATAACACTTCGCAACAGCAGCGCATCGAACCCAATGCGCAAAATCTCTATTACGTAACGCGCGCCGATTTACCTTTGAACTGCCCTATGGACAGCATGAGTCTGTGGAACTCACATCCGCGCGTGTACTTGCCCATTGAGGCCACCGGCAAGGCCAAGTGCCCCTATTGCGGCGCCGATTATGTCCTTAGAGACAAGGCTTAGCGTTCGCTAAGGCCGGCTGCTTCGCGGAGCGGTGAGCATCAATAAAATTCTGGTCGTCGGCGCCGCCTGGGTGGGCGACATGGTGTTGGCGCAGAGCTTGTTCAAGCTCATCAAGCTACGCGATCCGGGTATTGAAATTGATGTGTTGGCGCCCCCTTGGACGTTACCGCTGTTGCAGCGTATGCCGGAAGTACATGAAGCGTTGCAGTTACCCTTCCGGCACGGGCAGTTGCAACTCGCGGCGCGCTATCGCTTGGCGCGCACCCTGCGTGATCGGAGTTACAACCAGGCCATCGTGCTGCCTAACTCCTTCAAATCGGCGCTGATCCCTTTTTGGGCGAAGATCCCGCTGCGTACCGGCTATGTGGGGGAATGGCGTTGGGGCTTGCTCAACGATGTTCGTCGTCTCGATAAGACCCGATTGCCGATGACGGTGCAACGCTTTGTTGCGTTAGGCCTGGAGAAGGATGCGGCCTTGCCCTCTGCGCCACCGCATCCACACCTGGCGGTGACCGGCAGCGGTGTGGAAAAGGCCTTGACACGCTTGAGTCTGGAGCGGCCTGCGGTACCCTTGCTGGCACTGTGTCCGGGTGCAGAATACGGCCCGGCCAAGCGCTGGCCGGTGGAATATTACGCCGAGATCGCGCGGGCCAAACTTGCACAAGGTTGGCAGGTCTGGCTGTTCGGCTCAGAAAAAGATAGCGAGATCACCGCCGCGCTGCGCGCCCTTGCAGGCCCCGAGTGCGTGGATCTCGCCGGCCGCACCACCCTCGCCGAGGCGATAGATCTGCTGTCGCTGGCCGACTTGGCGGTGAGCAACGACTCCGGTTTAATGCACGTCGCAGCAGCCCTCGGCCGGAGATTGGTCGCCATTTATGGTTCTTCAGATCCGGGCTTTACGCCGCCACTCAGCGCCTACGCTAAGGTACAGTGGTTGGGTCTTTCCTGTAGTCCGTGTTTTCAGCGTGAATGTCCGCTGGGCCACCTGAATTGTCTGCGCGAGATAAAGCCGGAGCAGGTCGCTAGGGCAATGGGGGAGGTGACTGTTATATGAAAATTCTCATTGTCAAAACTTCCTCGCTGGGCGACGTCGTTCATACCCTGCCTGCGCTGAGCGATGCAGTGCGCGCGCTGCCGGGGATACGTTTTGATTGGGTGGTGGAAGAAGCCTTGGTCGAGATCCCCGCCTGGCATCCCGCCGTGGAACGGGTGATCCCGGTTGCCTTGCGGCGTTGGCGCAAACGCCCGATGACGGCTGTAATGAGCGGCGAGTGGCGGAAATTCCAGCGCCAATTACGCGCCGAGAGCTACGATAAAATTATTGATGCCCAAGGCCTCATCAAGAGCGCACTGCTTACTCGCATGGCGCGCGGCACGCGCTATGGCTTGGATCGTCACTCCGCGCGGGAGCCACTTGCGGCACTGGGGTATGGGCACAGGTTTTCAATAGGTAAAAATAAACACGCTATCGCCCGCGTGCGCGAATTGTTTGCCGCAGTACTGGGGTATCCCTGTCCGGTCACGCCGCCTGACTATGGCCTATCGCGCGGCCGCTTCAATCCTATTCCGGCGGATGAGAGCAATTTTGTCTTCC
>CAYUAZ010000245.1:0-2685 GCA_964442865.1 uncultured Gammaproteobacteria bacterium | reverse complement strand
TGATATCCATCCCGCTCGCCTGCGGAAAAACGGTCAGCGTGCGCAGATCCTGAGTGACGGGGTGGGGCGGATATTCCGCGACCAGCGCCACGTCGGGGCGCTTGATGCCCAGCACTTGGGCGGCCGGCTCAACGATGACGCCAGGCCGGAACTCGATGCCAAGCTGCTCGGCGACTGGTTCCAGTCCGTGCAGCGGGCCGGGATCGCTGAGCCAGAGTAGATTCCCACCCGCGCGGATGTAATCCTGAACAAGTTTGACCTCCCCCGGCAACAGGTCCACCTGCGGGCTGGCGATAACCAGTAGCGTGGTGTTGGCGGGAATCTGCGGCGTGCCGGTCAGGGCGAGGATCTGCACGGTGATGCCTTTGTCTTGCAGATGACGTCCGAAATCACCGAGATCGTGGTTGGCGGCGCCGTGCGGATTACGCTCACCGTGCCCCGACAAGAATACCACCCAGTGCTGTTCGGAGCGGGCCACCCGTTGCAGGGCACTGCTCAGGGTTTGTTCACTGAGCGACTGAAGCTTGGTGTTGCGCCCCTGATAGACGATGTGCAGTTCGCCGTCCACGCTGACACCCAACTGCCGCACCTGTTCGGGCTCGGCATCGGGATTCACGAAGCGCAGTTCGATATCGGGTTTGTAGCGCTTGTACTGATTAACCAGTTGCGTGATCTGTCTGCGCAGCGTCCCCGTCTCGCGGGCATAGGCAGTGAAGGTGACAGGCCCGGCCAATTTTTTTAACAGTGTTTGGCTGGCGGGCGAGAGGGTGTTGCGGCCGCCAATGGTCCAATCGGCCTCATAGTTATAGCGGGTGCCAAGCCACGCCAGCAGGCTGATGACGCCAAGAAACAGTATCACAAACAGCGCATTTTGCAGCCGCAGGTGGAGACGAGATTTAGGGGTAACGTCCATGGGATCGAACTAGTGAGGCAAGCGGTCGGCGTCTAGCCTGCGCACGGCCAACACCAGAAAGGTGATGATGAAGAGCAGGTAATACAAGATGTCGCTACTGTTAAAGACGCCGCGCAACAGGGCCTCGTAATGCCGTACCAGCGACAGGTAGGCAAACAGGCCGCCGCCGTCGGAACCCGCCCAGTCGAGCAGCCATAACAGCAGCAGCAGGCCGAAGCTCGCGATAGCCGCGATAGTGGGTTGTGCGGTGAGGGTGGAGATAAACAGCCCGGCGGCGGCAAAGCTCGCCACCAGCAGGGTGAGTCCCAGCAGACCGGCCGCGAACTGCCCGAAATCCAGACGGCCGCCCAGCAACAGTGACAGCGGCATCAGCGCGAGCAGGCCTATCACAATGAGAAGAAAACCCAGCACGCCCAGATATTTTCCGACGATGATCTGGGTCATCGAGATGGGTGCGGTGAATAACAGGGACAGGGTCTGAGCGCGCCGCTCCTCGCTGATAAGCCGCATGATGAGCAGCGGGACCACCAGCAATAGCACCACAGCGGCGCTGCCGAACAACTGCGCGACCACCACGTCGCCCAGGCCGGGCGCGTTGGGTTTGCCGGCCAGGCTGGGTTGCACCTGCAAAAATACATCAACGCGGCTCAGAAACAGATAGCCGAGGATGATCTGTATCACGGCCAGCACCGTCCAGCCCAGCGGTGACAGAAAAAGACTGCGCAGCTCTTTGGCGGCCAAGGTGAATATCATCAGGCTGCTGCCTCTTGTTGGGTAATATCCACAAAAATCTGTTCCAGCGAAAGCCGCTCCGGGGTCAACTCATACAGACCCCAGCCGTGTTGCACCGCCATGCCGACCAGCGTCTCGGCGGGATTATGTTGCGGCGGGTGGTGCACGCGCAGCCGCCCGTCGTCCAGGCTCTCCACGGCGATGACGCCCGGTACCGCACGCAGCACTTCCAGCGTAGGAGGATTGCGTAATCCGAGATAGAGACTGGCGGCGTCCATCCGGCGCATCAGCCCCTCGATGCTGTCGCTCAACACCAGGCGACCCTGATGAATGATCTGCACCCGGTCGCAGGTCGCTTGTACCTCCGGCAGGATGTGGGTGGAGAGAATGATGCTGTGCTCGTTACGCAGCTCGCGGATCAGGCCGCGGATCTCGCGGATCTGAATGGGATCGAGTCCAACGGTCGGCTCATCGAGAATCACCACGGCGGGGGAATGAATAATGGCCTGGGCGATCCCGACCCGCTGCTGATAACCCTTGGACAAATTGCCGATCAAGCGCCGCCCCACCTCGGTGAGACCGCAGCGTTCCTTGGCCGTGTGGAGCGCCGCGCGCCGCCGGCCGCGCGGGATACGATGGAGCTGTGCGCAGAAACTCAAGTATTCATCCACGCTCAACTCGCGGTACAGCGGCGGCTGCTCGGGCAGAAAGCCGAGCGCGGCCTTGGCCAGCCTGGGCTGATCGAGGATGTCATAGCCGGCGATCCACACCCGCCCCGCGCTGGGGGCGAGATTGCCGCTGATGATCTGCATGGTGCTGGACTTGCCCGCGCCGTTAGGCCCAAGAAAACCCAGCACCTCGCCGCGCCGCACCTCAAAGCTGACGTCGCGCACGGCGCACAGCGCGCCGTAATAGCGCCATAGGTGTTCGACGCGGATCAGGGTTTCACTGCTCATAATTCCGATTCCTGATAAAAACGATAACTGCGTTGGCTTCGTCTTCGGCTCCTGGCCGTACCAGGTGTACTGGCATCAAAGCCT
>CAYUAZ010000244.1:0-2688 GCA_964442865.1 uncultured Gammaproteobacteria bacterium | reverse complement strand
GAGGGCGCGGAGGAGAAACAAATCCTTATTGAGTATTCCTCTGCGTCCTCTGCGGTAAATTATTTATGGATAAGTTCTTGGTTGCGGCTCAATCCGGCGGCGTGTTGATGCAGAGTCTCGTCATAAAGATCAAGATACTGGCGCGCGCTTTTTTGCCAACTGAAATCCTGCGCCATGCCCGTCTTGACCAGGCGCTGCCAGCGCGGGGTTTGGGTGTATAGGCTGAGTGCGCGCAACAGGGTGGCCAGCAGCGCTTGCGGTGTGGGGGTGTCGAATACAAAACCGGTGGCGGCGCCTGCAGCCAGCGTCTCTTCGCTGGCGTCCACCACCGTGTCGGCGAGCCCGCCGGTGCGGCGCACGATGGGCACGGTGCCATAGCGCAGACTGTAGATCTGATTCAGTCCGCACGGCTCGAAGCGCGAAGGCATGAGGAACATGTCCGCCCCTGCCTCGATGCGATGCGCCAGATCTTCGCTATAGCCGAGATGCACGGCGATGCGCTCCGGGCGGGTCTTGGCCCAGTCTTGCAAGGCCTGTTCTAGAGGGGTTTCGCCGCTGCCGAGCAAAACAAATTGCACGGGATGGCGGAGCAGTTGCGGAAGGATACCCAGCAATAAATCCACGCCCTTTTGCTCCACCAGCCGTCCGATCATGCCGATCAGCGGCACCTCTTTCAGCACCGGCAATTCGAAGCGGCGTTGCAGATCGGACTTGTTAAACGCCTTGAGATGTAAGTTGCTGGAGTCATAATTTTTTGCGATAAAAGGGTCGCGGGAAGGCTCCCACACGCCGTAGTCGGCGCCGTTGAGGATGCCGGTAAGAGCATGGCTGCGGTAATTCAACAGGCCCTCCAAACCATAACCCAGCGCCGGGGTGCGGATCTCCTCCGCATAGCGGGGGCTCACCGTGGTAAGCCGGTCGGCATACACCAGCCCGCCCTTGATGAAGGAAAATTGCCCATGAAACTCCATAGCCTCGGGACTCCATAGCGCATCGGGCAGATCGAGTGATACAAAAACCTCGCGCGCGAACAGGCCCTGGTAGGCGAGGTTGTGTATAGTGAAAACGGTCGCGGGGCGTCTGGTTTCGCGGGCCAGCAAGGCGGGGATAAGGCCAGTCTGCCAGTCGTTGCAGTGCACCAGGTCGGGCTGCCAAGCGAGGCCCGCACGGCCCAGCGCCAGATCGGCTACCACGCGGCCAAATAGGGCAAAGCGCGCAGCATTGTCCGGCCAGTCGCGGCCATCGGGGCCGAGGTAAGGCCCCGATGGCCGATCAAAATACTGAGACGCGTCCACCAGCCAGACCGGGACATGGCTGCCGGGAAGTTGACTTTCTAATATCCGCACCGCCGTTCCGGCGCATTGGAAGGCGGCAATGACCTGAAATCCCTCGACACACGCCAGCGCCTCACGGTAGGCGGGCAGCACCAGCCGGACATCCTGACCGAGCTCGCTCAGTGCGATGGGCAGACTGCCGGCAACGTCGCCCAGGCCGCCGGTCTTGATGAGCGGGTGCGCCTCGCTGGCTGCGAACAGAATCTTGTGCATGGCGTATTTTGCTGCGAAAGTAGCGCTTTATAAAGCTATTCTGTACGAGATTGGCACGATTATCGCCTTATTATTGGTTTGCCGTCGCAACTATAATGCACAGGAAGGGAGCGATCATGAGAATAGCACTAATAGGTCTGGGCAAAATGGGCGCCAACATGGCGCGGCGTTTGTGCCGGGGCGGTATTGAGGTTGTCGGGCTCAACCGCTCGGCGGAGATCACTCAACAACTGGCGCGCGAGGAGGGTTTGATCGCAGCGTTATCCACTGCGGAGGCGGTCGCCCAACTCAAGACCCCGCGCGTCCTGTGGCTGATGCTGCCGAGCGGCGCACCGACCGAACAGATGATAGAGGAGTTGATCCCACAGTTGACGCGCGGCGACATCATCGTGGACGGCGGCAATTCGAATTACCACGACAGCGAACGGCGCGGCGCGCTGCTCGCCGGGCACGGTATCGGCTTTATGGACGCCGGCACTTCGGGCGGTGTCTGGGGTTTAGCCAACGGCTACTGTCTGATGGTGGGCGGCAGCAAGGAAACCGCCGCCGTGCTGGCGCCGGTGCTGAGAGTGCTCGCCCCTGCTCCCGATAGGGGTTGGGCGCACGTCGGGCCGGTCGGCGCCGGGCACTTCACCAAGATGATCCACAACGGCATCGAATACGGCATGATGCAGGCCTTTGGCGAGGGCTTATCCTTGCTGCACGGTAAACGGGAATTTAATCTCGATCTTGCGCAGATCACCGAGTTATGGCGACACAGTTCAGTGGTGCGCAGTTGATTTCTCGACCTCACCGCCGAGGCCTTGAACAGCAAGGGCGCGCAGAGCGCCGATCAACTTCTTGAACAATTCTCGGCCAAGGTGGACGACTCCGGCACAGGCCGTTGGACCGCCATCGAGGGCGTGGATCAGGGTATCGCCACCCCGGTCATGACGCTCGCGCTGCAAATGCGCTTTGCCAGCCGCGACAGCGGTTATGGTTACCGCCTGCTGTCGCTGATGCGCAACGCCTTTGGCGGCCATGCCTCACACGCAAAGGATAAAAAATCATGATCGAACCTTGCACCTTTGTCATCTTCGGCGCGACCGGCAATCTTTCCCAGAATAAATTATTGCCGGCCTTGTATCATCTCGAGCAGGCT
>CAYUAZ010000243.1:0-2705 GCA_964442865.1 uncultured Gammaproteobacteria bacterium | reverse complement strand
AGTAGGTCGGATCAAGCGTAGCGGATCCGACGACACAGCCAATCCGGAAACGACCGCATGCATTACCGTCGGGCCAGATTAAAGGGTGGGGTCTATTTTTGCACGGTTGTTACACATAACCGGCTGCCGTTATTCAATGACCCGGCCTGTGTGGCTTTGCTTGAAGAGTCGGGTAGGGTGGCACGATGTATGTGCCCACCTGTTTCACGCCTCACAAACGTCCCTTCCTTAATTGCGTGTGGGCACAAACAGCGTGCCCACCCTACAATGCTATAATGCGTATCCGCAAGGAAAATAAAAAATGGATGTAATCCTTTACGCAAAAGCCCTGCTGCTCGGCCTCATAGAAGGCGTCACCGAATTTCTACCGATCTCCAGCACCGGGCATTTGATTATTGCCGGCGATCTGCTTAACTTCACCGGGGAAAAAGCCAAGACCTTTGAGATTGCGATACAGCTCGGCGCGATACTTGCGGTGTGCTGGAATTATCGCGTCAAGATCACCGAGGTCGCGCGCGGGCTCACACATGACCCGAGTGCGCAGCGATTCGTGATGCACTTGATGATCGCCTTCCTGCCGGCCGCCTTGCTGGGGCTGGCGTTTCACAAGATGATTAAAGAGCATTTGTTTCAGCCCTTCAACGTCGCCATTGCGCTGATCGTGGGTGGCGTTATTATTATCCTGATCGAGCGTAGGGCTTATCGGCCGCGCGTTCAAAGTGTGGAGGAGATGCGCTGGCACCATGCCCTGAAGATCGGCTTGTGTCAGGCGGTGGCGCTGTTTCCCGGCGCCTCACGCTCCGGGGCGACGATCATGGGCGGTTTGCTGGTCGGACTGTCGCGTCCGGCGGCGGCGGAGTTTTCCTTTTTTCTCGCCATCCCGACCATGTTCAGCGCGACGCTGTATGACCTCTACAAAAATTGGGCTTTACTCGATAGCCATGATCTCGGGATGTTCGCGGTGGGATTTTTCGCCGCGTTTCTCAGCGCCCTGCTGACCGTGAAGGCGCTGCTGCGATTTATTGCGCACCACAGCTTTGAGGTGTTTGCCTATTACCGGATCGTGTTCGGCCTGATAGTGCTGGCCTACTTCTGGTAAGGTTTGACGATAGCGGCGTCTTCACCGATGATGTCTACGCCTTTTGGTGAGGTGAATACGAACGCGGATGAATCGAGGGCGGGATTGCGTTGCAGTTTGGAAAAGCGTAATTGAGTGGTCGCGCCAAAGCTGTCCAGCAGTTCCATCATTTCCAAATCATGCGCGCCGAAGCCCAGGCGTATGCTCTCGAAATTGTTGTCAGGTACTTTAGGGGTCAATTCGACCCACTCCAAGCCGTCTTTTGAGCCCAGCTCCTTGATCTTGAACTGCTCCCATACCGTTTTCTGACCGCTCAATAATACGGCCGGAGTGCCCCCCAGCGTGGTGTCGAGCGGTTTGACGGTCACCTGCTCCAATTCCACATCGTAGATCCAGATCTTTTCGCCGTCCGCGACGATGGTCTGCCGATAGGGACGGGTATATTCCCAGCGGAATTTGCCGGGACGCTGCATCACCAGTGTGCCGCTCGATTCTTTAACTGCCTTCGATTTATTGTCAATCAACAATTGATGAAAATCGGCCTGCATGCCATGCACGTTGTTGATGAAGTTATTGAGACGCTTGACGGTGAGCGACGCTGCGGGGGCGACGAGCGGGACACACAGCAGCAGGCACGATACTGCTGATACTCTAAATAAATAACTCATGCGCTCCCTTGTGGTGAAAGAATTAGTAGGGTGGGCACGTTGTTTGTGCCCACTCTACAAGCTGCACCTTCTACGGTAAATTATTGATGGATAGATTTACTTAGTCTCGCGGCGGCGGCGCCAGTACTTCGCGCGAACCGTTGGATTGCAAGGGCCCGACCACGCCCGCCTGTTCCATCTCCTCGATCAACCGTGCGGCGCGGTTATAGCCGATCTTGAGGCGGCGCTGGATGCCGGATATCGAGGCGCGCCGGGTCTCGGTCACGATGTTGAGCGCCTGGTCATACAAGGGGTCACTCTCAGGATTGGACAGCTCTTCGCCGAAAGAGTTGCCTCGTTCTTCTATATCGCCGCCGTGCAGCACCTCTTCGAGATAGGCGGGTGCGCCCTGTCGTTTAAGATAAGCGGCGACCTTGTGCACTTCGTGGTCGGCCACAAAGGCGCCGTGGATGCGGGTGGGGATGCCGGTGCCGGGCGGCATGTAGAGCATATCGCCGTGACCCAACAACTGTTCGGCCCCCATCTGGTCCAGGATGGTGCGCGAATCTATCTTGGAGGACACCTGAAAGGCGATGCGCGAAGGGATGTTGGCCTTGATGAGGCCGGTAATCACATCCACCGAGGGCCGTTGCGTGGCGAGAATGAGGTGGATGCCGGAGGCGCGTGCCTTTTGCGCGAGGCGTGCGATGAGGTCTTCCACTTTTTTGCCGACCACCATCATCATGTCGGCCAATTCGTCAATAACAACGACGATATAGGGGACCGGTTCGAGCAACGGCGTGGCCAGTCCGTCCACGGGGGTGTGAAACGGATGCGCGATAGGCTGACCGCTGGCCTCGGCCTCATGGATACGTATGTTGTAGCCGCACATGTTGCGTACCCGCAGCGCCGACATCCAGCGATAGCGCTTGTCCATCGCCGCTACACAGCAGCGCAACTCGTGCGCGGCTTCTTTCATG
>CAYUAZ010000242.1:0-2707 GCA_964442865.1 uncultured Gammaproteobacteria bacterium | reverse complement strand
TGGACGGCTATGCCCCGATGATGATAGGCAATGCGCCCGCGCTCACCTGGTTGCTCGGCGGCATCGGCGCCTTGCTCCTCATCCGTTCCTGGCCAGGCGGACGGGAATAATAATCTCACTGGGCAACTCCGCCTGCAACTCTTCTCCCCGGCCGAAAGCGACCCGCTTGATTTCATTGCCTTCCGCATTGCGGTAAACCAGTTCATCCGTTTCCAGATTGTATTCGGGATGACGGGGGTCGTTCCACTGGTCAAGAAAGTACGTATAAAAAGGCGCAAAGAAACCGCGGGTGGGGTAGTCCTTTTGTAGAGCGAATACGTATTCCGGCTGGTTCTTGACTTCATAGCCGTCATGGCAATACTGGACCCACACATACTCCCCCGTCACCACCAGTTTCCAGAACGGAGGGTCGTTATAGAGCTTGAGGGAAATCTTCTTGCCTGCGGCACTCAGCTTCTTCAAGTAGGTGATACTGGTTTCGATTTCCTGGCGGTATGTTTTCAGCAGCGATTCCGGATCGCTTAGGGAGTTGACGCGCTTAACTGCGCCCTCGCCATTCGGATTCATCAGCATTACCCTGATTTCGTAGCTATGCTCCAAGGGTTGCTGAAGCATGCAATTTTCCGAACTGAAGGTATCATAGCCGGTGATGGAAAAAATCGAGACATCCCGCGCGCAAAGAAACTTCTTGCGCAACGCACGCTCGCCCCGGCGGGAAAACCAGCCGGTTTTTTCGCGCGCATACACCAGCGAAGCGATTTTGTTCATGCGCAAGCTGCGCCGCCCGTCCAAGGCAATTAAGGAGATGTTAAACAACATGACCAGCACGGCGGCAAATCCAATCTCGGTGATGACCAGCAAGTGGGAATCGTATTCCACTTTCGGCCACCAATAATAAAGAATGTATCTGGCCGCCACCGGCAAGTAAAAAGCCATACCAATGGCCAGCAGCGTAATGACGACATGCGCCACAATATGCCGGAAGCTGCTGGAGAGACTGCGAAAGTGAATATTGTAATGCATCGTATAACCTCCTTGGACACGGGTATGGACACGAGGTGACGGCGTGATGTGCTGCCAGGGGAAAAAGGAAACAGCCGGAGGTGCTGCTGGCCGTCACGAAGCATTTAACTGAACAACTAAGGCGGTATTATACCGCAGATTCAACTTTACAGAAGTGCAACTTTTTTGGGTTTAAGCAGGGATCAGCGTGTAGCCTGGATGTAAGGCAGCGGAATCCAAGAATAAAAATCTTGATTGACCACCCCGCCCTCAGGGAGATGCCGCTTCGCTTCATCCCGGCAGCATGCCGGGATGAAGCTGTTTATTTAAAAGAAACGCTTAAGGCTTGCGGCGATTTATTCCTGAAATACTACGATTTTTTTGCCCCTACCACGACCAGTACGATTCCTCCTACCAGCGCCAATGCCCCCAATACAGGCGGGAGAGGTATCGTCTTCTCGGTTGTGGCAGTGGCCTCGATGGGGCCAATGTCAATGACCTTCTCTTGGGTTGTGTAGGTAATTCCCTGGTAGGCGAGAGCAACCACCCCAAGTACGATAAGAACAATACCGATCATCGTTGCTGATTTCATGGCATAGCCTCCTTGTTTCGATTATTGCATTTGGATTTATATCGGCCTGCGGCCCTGGATGATTCGAATCAGTACCACAATGATAGCGATCACCAAGAGGATATGGATAAATCCGCCGATGGTGTAAGAGGTGACCAGCCCTAATGCCCATAGAATCAATAGAATGACAGCAATAGTCCACAAAATATCCATGTTCAACTCCTTTATTTAACAGGGTCACGCCAGGATGATGTCAAACTACCACGTTTATTAAGGAATCTCTGAATAATTCAGAGATTCCGTGCGGTGCAGGGATGCACCGCCATAACTCAAACACGCAAGTGTTTGAGTTATGAAGAAAAACAAAAATCACATTTTTTGTTTTTCGTCTCTGAAAAATCCATGGATGGATTCTTCAGAGTTTCATTAAGCTACTTTTTCAAGACGAATGCAACTCGTGAACTCAAGAAAGGCGATCACCGCAGCCGATGCTGCGCCGGACGCTGCAATCCGATCTCGACCTGATCGCGCTTCGTTTTATCCAGTAACGCTTCAATCAATTCCAAAGCAAAGTCCATCGCGCTGCCGGGGCCTTGGGAGGTGATGACCTTGCCGTCTTTTACTACGGCTTGGTCTTCGAGTGTAATGCCGCTTAGACGCAGTTTTTCCAGTGTCCCCGGAAAGCCGGTGGCGCGTTTGCCGTCGAGCAGGCCCGCGTGCGCGAGCACGACGGGGGCGGCGCAGATGGCAGCGGTGAATTTTCCGCCGTGCGCCATTTTTTTCAGCAGTGTGTGGAGGCGTGGGTCGTTATTGAGGTTGTTGCTGCCGGGCTGGCCGCCGGGTAGCACCACCATGTCGTAGTCGTGTTCGAGCGCCTTGTCGAGTGTAGTGTCCGGCAACAGGCGCGTACCGCGGCTTGCCACCACCGGCTCGGCATCGAGCCCGGCCGTGACCACCGTGATGCCGGCACGGCGCAGCAGGTCTATGACGGTGACGGCCTCAAGCTCTTCGCAGCCTTGTGCAAGCGGAACGAGTACTTGTGTCATCGCGGACCTTCTCCTCAACCTGCGTTACTCCGCAATTTACGGCTAGAAACGTAAGGGTGCCCCTAAAAATCCGATCAAGGCGCTGGGG
>CAYUAZ010000241.1:0-2727 GCA_964442865.1 uncultured Gammaproteobacteria bacterium | reverse complement strand
TTTTCCAACACCCTGCTAGTTTGCCCGCGCCGCCAACTGCATTTTTTCCAGTTCCACGCCCTGGCTGTGCAGGTAATCGTCGTAGCTACCGCTGAAGTTGACCACACCCTGCGGCGTCAACTCGATGATGCGCGTCGCCAGCGATGAAACGAATTCGCGGTCGTGGCTGACGAAGAGCAAGGTGCCGGGATAGTTGTCCAGCGCCGTATTGAGCGCCTCGATGGATTCCATATCCAGGTGATTGGTGGGCTCGTCCATGACCAGCACATTGGGCTGTTGCAGCATCAGCTTTCCGAACAGCATACGCCCTTGTTCGCCGCCGGAGAGGATCTTGACCGATTTGGCGATGTCGTCCTGGGAAAACAGTAACCGTCCCAGGGTGGCGCGTATCATTTGCTCATCGTCACGCTCTTTTTTCCACTGAGTCATCCAGTCGAACAAGTTCATGTCGGCGGCGAAGTCGGCGGCGTGGTCCTGGGCGAAGTAACCGATACTGACATTTTCCGACCATTTGACCATGCCGCTATCCGGATTCAGGTCACGCACCAGGGTGCGCAGCAGGGTGGTTTTGCCGATGCCGTTGGGGCCGATCACGGCGACGCGCTCGCCCGCCTCGACCATCAGGTTGAGGTTGCGAAACAGCGGAGTTTCATCATAGCCTTTGCTCAGGCGCTTCACTTCCAGGGCCAAACGATAGAGTTTTTTCTCCTGCTCGAAACGGATGAAAGGGCTGACCCGGCTCGACGGCTTGACATCGTCCAGCTTGATCTTGTCGATCTGCTTGGCGCGCGAGGTCGCCTGCTTGGCCTTGGAGGCATTGGCGGAGAAGCGGCTGACGAAGGTCTGCAACTCCGCGATCTGGGCCTTCTTCTTGGCGTTGTCGGCATACAACTGCTCGCGCACCAGCGTCGCGGCGGTCATATATTCGTCGTAGTTGCCCGGGTAGATGCGTAGCTCGCCATAATCCAGATCCGCCATGTGGGTGCAGACGCGGTTCAAAAAGTGACGGTCGTGCGAGATGATAATCATGGTGCTGCCGCGCTCGTCGAGCACCCCTTCCAGCCAGCGTATGGTGCTGATGTCGAGGTTGTTGGTGGGCTCGTCCAGCAGCAGGATCTCCGGATCGGCGAACAAGGCCTGCGCCAGCAACACGCGCAGCTTCCAGCCCGGCGCCACCGCACTCATCAAACCGTTATGCAGCTCCACCGGAATGCCGACGCCCATCAGCAATTCACCGGCGCGCGCCTCCGCGGTATAGCCGTCCAGCTCGGCGAAGGTGGCTTCCAGTTCGGCCACCTGCATACCTTCTGCCTCGCTCATTTCCGCGAGCGAGTAGATGCGGTCACGTTCCTGCTTTACGCGCCACAGTTCGGTGTGACCCATGATGACGGTATCCAGCACCGTGTAGTTCTCGAAGGCGAACTGATCCTGGCGCAACTTGCCGAGGCGCTCGTTGGAGTCCACGGAGACATTGCCCGACGATGGCGCCAGGTCACCGCCCAGTATTTTCATCAACGTGGATTTGCCGCAACCGTTGGCGCCGATCAGGCCGTAGCGATTACCGCCACCGAACTTGACCGAGATATTTTCAAACAGGGGCTTGGCCCCAAACTGCATGGTGATATTGGCTGTAGAAATCAAGATAGTGTTCCGGAAAATAAGGTTAACAAAGGGGTTGTGCTAAAGCGTGAAGGGTTGCGTATCGTCTGCGGGTAGCAGCCATACTCAGGAATCCGTGTATTATCTCACAATTACCACCCCACCGCGACCCACCTATGGCCCTTAAAGCAACTATCTTCAAAGCCGAGCTGCAAATCGCCGACATGGACCGCCATTACTACCACGATCATGTGCTCACTGTCGCCCGCCACTCGTCGGAAACCGACGAGCGCATGATGGTGCGATTATTGGCCTTTGCGCTGCACGCCGATGAGGCATTGGCGTTTGGTAAAGGGCTGAGTGCCGGTGACGAGCCGGATCTCTGGCAAAAGGATTTGACCGGCAACATTGAAACCTGGATAGACGTCGGGCTGCCTGACGAAAAGCGCGTTCGCAAAGCCTGCGGCCGCGCCAGGCAGGTGTATGTATATAACTATGGCGGCCGTAGCGCCGGCATCTGGTGGGATCAAAACGCCAGTAGTCTTGAACGGCTTAAAAATCTGACGGTGTTAAATCTGCCGATGGCGACGAACAGCGCCTTGGCGAAGTTGGCGCAGCGCAACATGCAGTTGCAATGCAGAATTCAGGATGGACAGATTTGGCTGGCCGACCAGGCTGCCACAGTAGAGGTTGACCTGATAATAGTAAAAACCCTATAGCCACTTTGCAGTAAAATTAGGATACGGGCTATCAGGACGACACTATGGTAAGAGTTTTATTCATCTGTATGGGCAATATCTGCCGCTCTCCCACTGCCGAGGGGGTGTTTACGCAGTTACTGAAACAGGAAGGTCTCGAACACCTTATCGAAGTGGATTCTGCGGGCACTCATGCGTATCACATCGGCGAGCCGCCCGATCAACGCGCACAGCAGAGCGCCGGTAAGCGCGGCATAGATATCAGCCGGCAGCGCGCGCGCCGGGTGCAAGAAACCGATTTTGAGCGTTTTGATTATGTGCTGGCGATGGACAGGGACAATTACTCTCGCCTGGAGACGCTTTGCGAAGAGCCGCATCGTTCCAAACTGGAATTGTTTCTGGAGTTCGGCCCGCATCCGCACGAAAACGA
>CAYUAZ010000240.1:0-2760 GCA_964442865.1 uncultured Gammaproteobacteria bacterium | reverse complement strand
TGGAGGGGATACTATAACATATATATGTAAATACTTAAATCAAAAATGCTCTAGTATTCTTTCGCCAGCACCACGCGGTTGCGGCCTTGACGTTTGGCCTCATAAAGCGCCTTGTCGGCCGTGTCGGTGGCGCTATCGAGGGTTTCGTGGGGAGGACAGAGGGAGATCCCGGCGCTGAAGCTTACGGTAAACTCATGGCCATTCGAGCGTTGCGAGAGCTTGGCGAAACTGGCGCGGATTTCGTCTATCAATTTGAGCGCAGCGGGGCCATCGGTGCCGGGCAGGATGGCGGCGAATTCCTCACCGCCGTAGCGGCCGATGATGTCGGTTTGGCGGAGCCGCTGGCGCAGCAGGCGGGCGAGACTTTTGATGACCCGGTCGCCTACCAGGTGGCCGTAGGTATCATTGACAGACTTGAAGTAATCAATATCTATCAGGGCGAGCGCCAGCGTGCTGTTGTGACGGCGCGCCCGCGCTATTTCTGTGCCTAGCCGTTCCTTGATCCGGCCGTGGTTGAGCAGGCCGGTCAGGCTGTCGTTCACCATGAAGGAGCGCAAGGTGCGCGCCCGCTGCATGCGGGTGGTGAGCGACGCTATCAAGTGTGCCGGCTGTATCGGTTTAGTGAGGAAATCGTCCGCGCCCCAGCGCATCGCCTCGATTTGTTTGCTGAGGTTGGTCTCACTGGACAGGAACACTATGGCGGTGCCTACATAGGCCTCCTGCTGGCGGATCACGGCGGCCAGCTCGGCGCCGCTGCATTCCGGCATGTAGACATCCATGAGCACCAGATCGGGCCGCAACTCGACCATAGTCTGGATGACCTGCTCCGGCGTGTTGACGATGCTGGTAATCATGCCCGCCTGCTGCAATACCCAGGCATAGTACGTAGCGAGCATGGTATCGTCCTCGACGATCAAGACCCGGTAAGGCTCGGGCGGTTGGACGGCGGTCAGGGTGTCGAGCTTGTCTATAAGATCGCTGGTTTCGACCGGCTTGGTGAAATAGGCGTAGCCGCCGGCGTGAAAGGCCTTGAGACGGGTTGTCAGGTCACCGCGGGCAGAGAGAAAAATCACCGGCACCGGAAGTTCGCGGCCGTGTTGCACCTCGGCGATGGCGTCTATGCCCGCCAGGCTGCCCTCTGGCAGCATGATGTCCATGACGATGGCGGCGGGCGGTGTGGCGGCGAGGGCTGCCTTGAAGCCGTCAAGATTAGCGAAGTGATGCACCTGGTAGCCGAAATAGGCGATTTGTTCCGCAAGGTGTTTGGCCAGCAACGCATCGTCCTCCACCAGAAACACCAGGCGGTTGGGCTTTTCGGCCGGAACGGCCGCGATCGGGGCGATCTCCGGCTTGAAGACAAAGGCGGTGGGGGGGTTGGGGAGGGCGGCTTGCGATGCCGCCTGCTGCATGGCCGTTATCAAATCGTCAATCTGGGTACGTTGTTGTGGACTGGGTGGCTGCCTGCTCTGGATGAGTTCATCGCAGATCATTTCCAGCTTGTGGCCGAGCTCCCCCAGCCCGGTAAAGCCGAAGGTGGCGCTGGAGCCCGCCAGAGTGTGGCTGAGCAGGTGCAGGTTCTGCAATGCCTTGGTATCCGGGAGGCCGGTCTGACGCAGGCTATTCCAGGCGTCGTTGATGGCCGTGAGTTTACCGGGTAACTGGGAGAGATAGGCTTGGCGCAGGGACTGCAATTGATCTTGAACTGCATCGTCGGCGAGTAGCGGGCGGTGTTGCCGTTGCCATAGCGCGTTCAGGGTGGCGGCCAAGGCCATCGGGTCGAAGGGTTTGGAGATGACATCCAGGGCGCCCAGACTCTTGTAGCGGGACACCTCGCTGGGTTGTGCCTTGGCGGTGAGGAAAACCACCGGGATGACGGCCGTGGCGGGGGCGGCGCGCAGCTTCTGCAAGGTGGTGGGGCCGTCCATGCCCGGCATCATCACGTCGAGCAGGATCAGATCAGGCGCGAAACCGGGTGCAGCTTCAAGGGCCTCCGCGCCGGAACCGCACAGCTTTACGGTAAAATGTCCGACCGCCTCCAACGCCAGTTTGGCGACGGCGCGGATATCCGGTTCGTCTTCAACCACCAGGATACGTTGCAATGGTTGGTCAGCCAT
This sequence comes from uncultured Gammaproteobacteria bacterium, assembly GCA_964442865.1. GTDB lineage: Bacteria > Pseudomonadota > Gammaproteobacteria > SURF-13 > SURF-13 > JACPZD01. The sequence continues at coordinate 646 of CAYUAZ010000240.1, read as the reverse complement.
AGGTTATCCCTGTTTTATATTATGTGGGGACGGTAAGCTCTTCCGGAGTCTCACTGTGGGTATGATCCGCCTTCCACTCCGGGAGGTCAACGTAGAAGGTGGCGCCGGCATTGGACTTGGTATGAAAGCTGATCTCACCATCATGCTGTTCCACAATCGCCTTGACGATGCTAAGGCCCAGGCCGGTGCCGCCCTTGCTGCGGGTATCGGAACAGTCGGCCTGGGCGAATTTCTGGAAGATGCGTTTTTGAAACTCCTCCGGGATGCCGGAGCCATGATCCGAGATGGCGATACGTATGTTTGCGCCGTGCCGGGTTACAGAGATCGTCACCCGATCGTGGGCGGGAGAAAATTTGGCGGCGTTGGAGAGCAGATTGGTCAATACCTGCATGAGGCGGTCGGTGTCCCTGCGCACCCGCACCCCTGGCAGCGTTTGTTCGATCACGAAACTGACCTTATAGTCTTCGGCATAGGCGCGGTTAAGTTCGGTGGCCGACTCGATCAAGGCTGTTATCTCCCGATTGCGTCGCCATTTTTCGCGAAACCCGAAATGGATCCATCCGATTTCGGGAGCGAAAAATTGGCGACGTGTATTGCCTGCGGCGGCCCGCGTTCGTCCTGCGTCCGCCAGGACGCACCACTTCGC
>CAYUAZ010000239.1:0-2782 GCA_964442865.1 uncultured Gammaproteobacteria bacterium | reverse complement strand
GATGAGTTGCTCATCGCTGAAAATATTGCCGGCGATTTCACCTTCAATCACAATGGTCTTGGCGTAGATGTCGGCCTTGATGTGGCCGTCTTTGCCGATGGTGACCTTGTGTTGTTTGAGGTCAATCTTGCCTTCGACGCGGCCCTGAATGAGCAGGTCTTCTTCGCCGCTGAGGTCGCCGCGGATGGTGATCGAGGAGCCTATGATCGCGCACAGTTCGCGCGTCGTCACGGGAGTGTGGGCCGAGGGTGCGGCGTCGGTCCGTTCGGGGTGATCCGGTTCAGCCTTCTTCCACATCGTCGTATCCTCCTGACTAATCAACAACTTAGTGACATTGAGGCCAGCAAACTCTCCCAACTGTATAAGCGCTGCCAGCAAAAGTCAACACGCTGACGCCGTCTAGCCCGACTAATAAGCGCCGGATGCGGTGGGGGACATGCCTTTTTTGTCATTCAGCCGCAACCAGCCTTTGATAATGCGATACAGAATCCAGATGAAATCTGCGGCAAGGACAAACATACCTATAAAGATAGGAAAGGTGATAACCCCGATCACGCACCATAGCGCGCCGTACCAGAAGGTCCGTATTTGCCAGAGGAAGTGCGACCCCAGCCAGGTGCCCTGCACGTCCTCTCTTTTTACATAATTGACGATGACGGCGGCGATGAAGGGGATGCCCCCCAGAAAAAAGCCGGCTGCCTGTAAGGCATAGACCAGAAGGGTGGCATTGATGAGAGGTTGTAAATCGGTTTGGGTGTGCGCATCAGTCATGGGGCTCTCCATTGTCACGCTACTGTTCTTGCTGTTGCTCTTTTTTTATCCGCAATAGCGGATTGACCTTCACCATCTTCACGGCATTTTCCGTGGTCTGGATGATGTCTATGGGGTACCCGGCCAGGCGCAGGCTGGTGCCGGGCGCGGGGATGGTCTCCAGATATTCGAGTATCAGGCCGTTGAGCGTCTTGGGTCCATCGGTGGGAAGCTCCCAGCGCATCATTCTATTAAGATCACGAATATTGGTGCTGCCGTCCACCAGATAGGTGCCGTCGGCCTGCGGATACACATCGCTGACCGTGGCGTAGGGGTCGGAGGTGAATTCTCCGACGATCTCCTCCAGGATGTCTTCCAGTGTCACCAGGCCCTGGATGTCGCCGTACTCGTTGACCACCAGGCCGATGCGGCGCTTCTGGCGCTGAAAGTTCAGCAACTGGGTATTGAGCGGCGTGCCCTCGGGGACGAAGTACGGGTCCTTCATGATCTCTTTGAGCGACTCCTTGTTGAAATCCTCGCGTGACATCATGCGCAGCGCCTCGCGCAGGTGCAGTATCCCCACCACGTTGTCTATGCCGTCGCGGTACACCAGCAGGCGGGTGTGCTGGCTGGAGGTCAACTGCGCGAGAATCTGTTCCCAGTCATCGTTGAGATCCAGGCCCACAATCTCATTGCGCGGCACCATGATGTCTTCCACCGTTATCTTTTCCAGATCCAGGATGCTGAGCAGCATCCGCTGGTGGCGTTGCGGAATCAGGGCGCCGGCCTCGTTCACTACGCTGCGCAGTTCTTCATGGCTTAAGTGATTTCGTTCGCTTGCCCCGATGGAAACCCCCAGCAATTTCAGCACGCCGTTGGAGAGGGCGCTCACCAGCCATACCACCGGATACAGCACCTTAATCAGGGGGCGCAGCACGTAGGCGGCGGGGAAGGCGACCCGCTCCGGGTAGAGCGCGGCGAGCGTCTTGGGCGCGACCTCGGCGAAGATCATCCCAACGATGGTCAGCACGCCCACCGCAATGGCCGCACCGGCCTCGCCCAGCAGTTGCAGACCGATCACGGTGGCGATGGCGGTGGCCAGGTTGTTGGCGAAGTTATTGCCCAGCAACAGCAGGCCGATGAGGCGATCGGTGCGCTGCAATAACGCCTGCGCGTGTATCGCCCCGCGGTGTTTGATCTTGACGAGGTGCCGCAGGCGGTAACGGTTGAGGGTCAGCAATCCGGTCTCGGAGCCGGAGAAGAAGGCGGCCAGAAAAATCAGAAAGACCAGTGCGCCGATCAGTACACCTAAAGGGATATCACTCATGGACGCTCGACGGCATACTTCCTGCCAGTGCTTTCATTTGATTCCCAACACCAGCTCCAACACCAGTTTGCTGCCGATATAGGCCAGCACCAGCACGGAGAAACCGCCCAGGGTCCAGCGTATCGCCCTGCGGCCGCGCCAGCCGGAACGCCAGCGGCCCCACAGCAGGGTGCCGAACACGATCCAGGCCAGCAGGGAGAGACTGGTCTTGTGCACCAGGTGCTGGGCAAAGATGTTTTCCAGAAAGATCGCGCCCGTCAGCAGCGACAGGGTGAGCAGGATAAAGCCCGCCGTCAGCACCTGAAACAGCAGTTTCTCGGCGGTTTGCAGCGGCGGCAGGGCGCGGATGAAGCCGCCCGGATGTTTGTCGTGCAGGTGAACGTCCTGGATGGCGAGCAGTCCGGCCTGCACCGCCGCGATGCTGAGCAGGCTGTAGGCCAGCACCGAAATGATGATATGGGCATCCAGCCCGCTGAAGCCGGCGTGCAGCGACACGATGTGGTCGCTGGGGAACGCCGCTGCCAGTACCAGTGCAAGCGCGGCCAGTGGTAACAAGGCTATGCCCAGATTTTCTACCGGCTTCACCAACGCGGCGAGCAGCAGTAACAGCGCCATCATCCAGGTCAGCAGTGAGGTGGCGTTAAAAAATCCGAGATTGGCCCCCTGCGGGGTGATGATCGCCTGATACAGCACCAGGGCGTGCAG
>CAYUAZ010000238.1:0-2786 GCA_964442865.1 uncultured Gammaproteobacteria bacterium | reverse complement strand
GCTTCCAGCTTTCAACCCGAATCCGGCTGGTGGTGGAATCAGAGTGAAAGCGGCCGAGGTTTCGCCCTGGAAGTGCAGGGGAACAAACTATTTATCGGCGGCTATATGTATGATGATCAGGGCAATCCCATCTGGTACATTTCCGCCGGTAATATGGCTTCCCCCATGCTCTATCAAGGCAAGTGGGAACAATACGCCAACGGGCAGACCTTGATCGGCCTCTATCAGAAACCCACTCAGGTCAATGGCAATGTGGGGAGCATTACCCTGCAATTCACCAGCAGAGCCACGGCGGTGCTGACGCTGCCGGATGGCAGGCAGATTGCGCTGACGCGGTACCGGTTTTGATGGGGGCTGGCCGAATGAATTCGGCCCTACGAGCGCTCGAACACCCTAGCCCCTAGGCCCCTGCTTCTCAATGCGTCATCTTTACCCGCGTTTCCTTGCTCACCTGATTAGCCCATGCGATGGCCTCAAGGTATGCCTGGGTGATCTCGCCTTGCTGCAGACCTATGCACTGGACCGCGTCCCAGATGCCCCTCTCATAGTCCAGGACACACTGTAACACCGCACCCAGATTTCCCGCGCGGCGCAACAAGGCGTCGTTGATTTCCTGTGACAGAGGCAAGGCATTGAGCACGTCTTCCATGGGCTGATCCATGAGGGCATCCAGTACCGAGAACAAGCCGGCGGTGAAAAAAGTCTCCTTGGGGCTCAGCCGTTTGGCGGTTGCCAGCAACTCACACATCTTGGCGCGCGCCATGGCCATCTGCATCAGCTCCTGAGGCTTGTCGTGGATGCTGGAAAGGAGCAGCAGGCTGGCCCAGGTTTTCAACCACTGATTGCCCAGCATGACGAGTGCCTGGTGGATGGATTCGATCTTGCGCGGCAGGCTGTAAAAGGCGGAGTTGAGCGAACGCAATAGCTTGTAGCTCATGGACACGTCCTGGCTGATCAGGGTTTCCAGTTCGCGGATGCTGGTGACAGGGTCTTGCAGTTTGGCGAGCAGCCGCAGCGTGACCAGACGATTGGGTGGAATGCGCTGTCCCTTGATGATGTGGGGCTGACAGAAGAAGAAACCCTGATAGTAATCAAAACCGAGGTGCTTGCACAATTCGAACTGTTCATGCGTTTCGACGTTCTCGGCCAGCAGTTTTGCATTGTGCTTGCGTAGTGTCTGCACATGCCTGTTCACCTCGCTGCCGGGCAGGGCCTGTAGGTCTATCTTGATGATGTTGGCCAGCTCCACCAGCGGGAGTAATGATGGGTGATGGACAAAGTCATCCAGGATGATGGCATGCCCCTGTGCGGCCAGGCGCCGTACCGCCTCGATAACGGGCTGGTCCACGACGGTGTTCTCAAGTATCTCCAGCCCCAGCTTGGCGTCAGAAAGGGGTAACGGATAGTTGCCGAGCAGAAAGTTGCGGGTGATGTTGATGAACGCCAGCTTGCCCTCTGTGAGCTTATCAAGGACGATCTCGGTAAAGGTACTGAGTATGACCTGTGAGGTGGCTTCGTCAGCATCCCCGGATGCGTCGCGCTCGGTCGCCGCGCTGCCGCGAAACAGCAGCTCATAGGCGATCACTTCCAGTTCGCGGTTATAGATCGCGTGACGCCCTACGAATATGTCGAGCACGATTATATCTCCAGGCAGATAACCCCTAACTATATCAGGAATAGGGCCGCCAGTCCCAAAAACGCGGCGAAGCCGATACAGTCGGTGAAGGTGGTCAACACCACGCCGCCGGCGATGGCCGGGTCCACGCCGAGCTTGCGCAACAATAAGGGCAGGCTGACCCCGACCAGGGCCGCGCACACCAGGTTGATGATGAGAGCGGCGCCGATGATAAGCCCCAGTTGATAATTACCAAACCAGACGCTGGTCACTGTGGCGACGGCCACGGCCCACACCAGGCCATTGAGGCCGCCTACCGCCAGCTCTTTGTGCAATAAGCGCTGCGCATTGCCGGCACCGATCTGGCCCAACGCCATGCCGCGAATCACCAAGGTCAGGGTCTGGGTGCCGGCGACGCCACCCATGCTGGCCACGATCGGCATCAGCACGGCCAGCGCCACCAGTTTTTCGAGGGTGGCGTCGAACAGGCCGATTACCCACGAGGCCAGAAAGGCGGTGAGCAGGTTGATACCCAGCCACACGGCGCGCCGGCGGCTGCTGGTGATGACCGGCGCGAACATGTCTTGCTCTTCTTGCAGTCCCGCCATGCTCAATACGGAGTGGTCGGCCTCTTCACGGATCACATCCACCACATCGTCAATGGTGATGCGCCCGATCAACTGCCCGGCCTCATTCACGACCGGCGCCGACACCAGGTCGCGCCGCTCGAACACCGCAGCCACTTCATGGGCAGGTTGCGTGGCATTGAGGGCCTGCGGATCTTCCGTCATGACCTCCGCCACCGTGAGATCAGGGTCGCGGATGAGTAGTTCGCTCAGCGGGATACGGCCTTGGTAACGATCATCGCGGCTTACCACGAACAGACTGTCGGTCATCTCCGGGAGCTGGCCGCGGCGGCGCAGGTAGCGCAGCACCACGTCGAGGGTCACGTCGGCGCGCACCGTCACCGTATCGGTGTTCATCAGACCGCCGGCGGTGTCCTCGGGATACGACAACACCGACTCCAGACGCTGCCGGTCCTGGGCATCCAGAGAGGCCAGCACCTCGCGGATCACTGTCTCAGGAAGATCCTGCAGGATGTCGGCGAGATCGTCGGTAGGCAGGCTTTCGGCCGCCGCTACCAGCTCCTGCGCCTCCATCTCACGGATCA
>CAYUAZ010000237.1:0-2804 GCA_964442865.1 uncultured Gammaproteobacteria bacterium | reverse complement strand
ATGTAGGTGCGAATTCATTCGCACGTCGCAAGGCCGAATGAATTCGGCCCTACATAGGTAGTAGTAGGGTGGGCAGACAGGGGTTTCGTCTGCCCACGTTGTTTGAATCCGCGTGGGCACAAAAACGTGCCCACCCTACGTGGTTTCGCCCGCTAAATTACGCGGCGTCCCGTTGGGGTTCGCCGCCTTGCTGTCGGCCCATCTTTACCAATGACGCGATATCCAGAATCAACGCCACCCGCCCGTCGCCCATGATGGTCGCGCCGGCGATGCCGGGGGTTTTCTTGTAGTTGGCCTCCATGCTCTTCAGCACCACCTGGTTCTGGCCGACCAGGGCGTCCACGAACAACGCCACCTTGCTGCCCTCGGCCTCGACCAGCACCAGAATGCCGCGCTCCGGCTCGGTGACCTGGGTCTTGATGCCGAACAGCTCGTGCAATGCCATCAACGGCAGAAATTCGCCGCGCACCTGCACCACACGTCCTTGCCCGGAGATACCACGGATGTCCTTGAGACCAGGCTGTAACGATTCGGAGATAAAGGTGAGCGGGATGATAAAAATTTGATCGCTGACGGCGATGGACATGCCGTCCAGTATGGCGAGGGTCAGCGGCAGGCGTACACGCATGGTGGTGCCTTTGCCAAACTGCGACTCGATCTCTATCTGGCCGCCCAGACTCATTATGTTACGACGCACCACGTCCATGCCAACGCCGCGGCCGGACACGTCGCTGACGACTTCCGCCGTCGAGAAACCCGGCAGCATGATTAACTCATAGGCCTTCTCGTCGCTGAGTACCTCATCCTCCCTCACCAGGCCGCGCTCGCGGGCCTTCTTCAGAATTTTGTCCTTGTTGAGTCCGGCGCCATCGTCGCTGATCTCGATCATGATGTTGCCGCCCTTGTGATAGGCGTTGAGGTGTATCGTGCCGGTCTCCGGCTTGCCGGCGGCACGTCTAACATCCGGCGTCTCGATACCGTGATCGAGCGAGTTGCGCACCAGATGCACCAGCGGATCGCCGATCTTTTCCAGCACCGTCTTGTCCAGCTCGGTCTGTTCGCCGGACATTTTCAGTTCGATCTTTTTGTTCAGTTTTTGACAGAGATCGTGCACCATGCGCGGGAAGCGGTTGAAGGTGAAACTCATCGGCAGCATGCGGATGCGCATCACGCTCTCTTGCAGCTCGCGGGTGTTGCGCTCCAGTTGAATCAGCCCATCGCGCAGTTTATGAATTTGGTCGAGATCAAACTCCTCGGCAGTGCCGAGCTGACTCAACATGGATTGAGTAATCACCAGTTCACCCACCATGTTGACCAAGGCGTCCACCTTATCCGTCGCCACCCGGATCGAGGCGCTTTCGCCTCCCGTAGCGGCGCGCCGGTCGGTGGTTGCATCGCGACGGTCGGCGGGTTGTGGCGCCAGCGCCAGCGCAGCTCCGGCCGCTGCCGCTTTCGCTACGGGGCCGCCTGCATCAGCATCACCCGCCGCCAGCGCTTTGATTTCAAGATCACATTCGTCGGTCACCCAGTCGAAGATCTCGGCGACCTGAGAGTGGGCAATGTCTCCCTTTAACTGCAAACGCCAGCCGAGATAACTCGCCTCGGGTTCCAGCGCCGCAAACTCCGGCAGGCCGGACGCATCCACTGTAACCGAGAGATCGCCGAGCAGGGCCAGCTCGCGGAACATCCTCACCGGGTCGTTGCCGGTGCGCAGCATATTCGGGTGGGGGCGGAACATGATCTCCCAGCCCACACCAGCGGACGCTGCCGTAGCGGGCGCGGCCGTTGCGGATGCGGACACCGTCGCCTGGTCGCCCTTGAGCAACGCTTCCAATTGTCCATGCAGGGCGTCTACCTGGCCCTGCTCGATTGCCGCGCCGGATTGGGTAGCGGCCAGCATCGCGCGCAGACAATCCACCGACTGCAGCAGCAGATCCACCGCCTCGCGGGTGACCTCGCGTTTGCCGGCGCGCATCTCGTCCAGCAATGTCTCCAGGGTATGAGTGAAATTGGCCACCGAGGAAACGATACGGGCGGTGACGGTGGCGATCAGCAGCCTTTTGGCGGTCGCCATGTCCTGGAGGATGATGCTGTTCAGCAGGATGAATGTGCCGATATCGATGACGGCGGAAACGCTGGAGGATAAGGTATACTGGATAAAGACCGATATCAGATAGGGGAAGATGCGCAGGGAATCCCTGAAAGAGCTGTAATGGGAGCCTTTGTTTTCCTCGATATAGATAGTCTGGATGTCCACCTCAAAAAGGGGGACGCGGCGCCTTTTGGCCTCTACCAGCATATTGGTCTCGTACTCGAACCGCTCTCCGCCCAGGCTGACGAGCCAGGGCAGCTGTGCTGTGGGGAGGCCCCTGAGCCCGGTCTGGGTATCCTTGATATAGCGGCCGTACAGTAATTGGAAGATACGGCTGGTGACGGTATTCCCAAGCCAGCTGCGCCGGGGCACCTGGGGGTCGGAAAAATCACGGCTGCCCAGAATGATAGCATCTTTTTGCTGCGAAAGGCTTTCGGCTACCTTGAGAATGTCGCAGATGGTATGCTGGCCGTCCGCGTCCGCCGTTACCACGCCGTCCAGATGGGAAAAATGCTCCAAAAAATAAGCAAAAGCGGTCTTTAACGCCCTGCCTTTGCCGCGGTTGACATCGTGAGTCAATACGGTGCAATTTTCCCATCGGGAAAGCTCTGAGAATACAATATCATAACCGTCGCCGCTGCCGTCATTCACTACTATGATCCGGGGCGCTCCCCGGGACGCCTTGATCGGTGATCTGGCGCCGCCGGAGCTC
>CAYUAZ010000236.1:0-2860 GCA_964442865.1 uncultured Gammaproteobacteria bacterium | reverse complement strand
TAGCGGGACTGCGTAGCGCCAGGATGGAATTTTTCAGAGTTTCCATAGGTGTATTTGTAGGGTTGCTGGGATTTTGCTATAGTTAAGCGGTGATATCTCCCTTATTTTAGGTAAATCTATGGACGTTCTGGAAAGAATCAAACAGCAGGTTGAAAGTAATCCGGTGGTCATCTTCATGAAGGGCACGCCGATCATGCCACAATGCGGCTTTTCGTCGCGCGCATCCCAGGCCCTCAAAGCGGCGGGTGCCGAGTTTGCCTACGTGAATGTGTTGGAAGACCCGGAGATTTTTCAGAATCTGCCGCGCTATGCAAACTGGCCGACCTTCCCGCAGATTTATATCAACGGTGAATTGATAGGCGGCTGCGATATTACCCTGGAGCTTTATCAGAGCGGCGAGCTGCAAAAACTGCTGGCCGAGACCAAGGCCGCCACGAAGAATTAAGACAGGGGGGGCGTATCGCCCCCTGTTTTTTTCAGCAACACGCCGCGCGCAGTTCATCTGCACCGGTTTCTTCAAGATCATTTCTAATTACCCAGCAACCTCCATGTCACTTCTTCACCGGCGCGTAACGGGATTAGCGACTCCGTGCCCAAGGGATACTCGGCAGGAACCCGCCACGTTTCCTTGGCGAGAGTGATGCGTTCGGCATTGCGCGGCAGGCGGTAAAAGTCAGCGCCGAAGAAACTTGCGAAACCTTCCAGTTTATCGAGCGCCCCAGCCTGCTCAAACGCCTCGGTATAGAGCTCCAGGGCCGCATGGGCGGTGTAAATCCCGGCGCAGCCGCAGGCCGATTCCTTTGCGCTTCTCGGATGGGGCGCACTGTCGGTACCCAGAAAGAACTTCGGATTACCGCCGGTGGCGGCCTTTATGAGCGCCAGCCGGTGCCGTTCACGTTTCAGCACCGGAAGGCAATAATGATGCGGCCGGACGCCGCCCGTGAACATCGCGTTGCGATTGAGCAACAGGTGATGGGCGGTGATGGTCGCGGCAATGTTGGCGGGCGCGGAGGAGACGAAATCCACGGCCTCGGCGGTGGTTACGTGCTCGAACACTACGCACAGCCTGGGGAATTTTTTGACCAGAGGAATCAGCTCGCGCTCGATAAAAATCCGCTCACGGTCGAAAATGTCTATGGCAGGGTCTGTCACCTCGCCATGCACCAGCAGCGGCAGGTCATGCTCTTCCATCGCCGCCAGGGTCGCATAGGTCTTGCGTAGATCAGTGACGCCTGCATCGGAATGGGTGGTCGCACCCGCAGGATAATACTTCACCGCCAATATCCGGCCGCTCGCCTTGGCGGTGGCGATTTCTCCGGGCGGGGTATTGTCTGTAAGATAGAGCGTCATGAGCGGCTCGAAGCGACTGCCCTTGGGCAAGGCCGCCAGAATGCGCTCACGGTAGGCGAGAGCCTGCGCGGTGGTGGTCACCGGTGGTTTGAGATTGGGCATCACGATGGCGCGCGCGAACTGGCGCGCAGTGTGCGGCAGCACCGCCTGCATGGCCGCGCCATCGCGCAGATGCAGATGCCAGTCGTCGGGCTTAGTGAAGTTGATCTGCTTCATAGTGAGTCCGGGTAGTATAGCCGTAGTGCATTATAGGGTGTGATAGTGGAGCTGATTGGATTCTTAATAGTGCTGGTCCTCGGCGGCTGGTTTTTCATGGCCAGCCTGCGGGTGCGTGAGATCGCCATTAAGCTCAGCGAGCAGGCCTGCCGTCGGGAAGGGTTACAGTTCCTCGATGGCACAGTGAGTGCCGCGCATATTGGCTTGCGACGGGACGGTCGCGGCCGGCTCAATATCCATAGAACCTATCAGTTCGAGTTCAGCGAGAGCGGCATGCAGCGCTATTCGGGCTATATTGTAATGTTGGGGGAGCAATTGCAAATCCTGCACATGGACTGGCCGGGACGCGAGCCGGGCGTGAGCGGGCATCTGCACTGACCATGCAGCCCGATTTGAAGAAAGTCTGTGAGATTGTCATCGAAGGCGCGAAGCAAGAGCTGCTGCCGCGCTTTCGCAACATCGGGCGCGATATTAAGCATGACGGCAGTGTCGTGACCGAGGCCGACACCGCTTTACAGCAACGCCTACAGCGCGACTTGGCCGATCGTTGGCCGCAATACCCCCTGCTCGGAGAGGAAATGCTGGAACAAGAGCAGCAGCGCTTGCGCAGTCAACATGCAGCGGGCCTGTGGTGTCTCGACCCTCTGGACGGCACCACCAACTTTGCCTCGGGGATTCCCTTCTTTGCCGTATCCCTGGCGCTGCTGGAAGACGGCGTACCGGTGCTGGGAGTGGTGTATGACCCATTGCGTGACGAATGTTTTGCGGCGCGACAGGGAAAGGGCGCGTGGCTTAATGATGTGCCGCTCACGATCAAGCCCCGACAAACCCCGCTCAACCGCAGCGTCGCGGTGGTGGATTTCAAGCGCTTGACCGCCCCGCTCGCCGGCAGATTGGCGCAACAACCGCCCTATCTTTCGCAACGTAATTTTGGCTGTGTCGTGTTGGAATGGTGCTGGCTGGCGGCAGGCCGGTTTGATGTCTATCTTCACGGCGGTCAGAAACAGTGGGATTATGCGGCTGGAAGCCTGATACTCGCCGAGACTGGAGGTCACGCGCTGACGTTGCAAGGCGAAGTGATCGCCTGTGCCTCGGGACAAACCCGTTCAGTGGTCGCTGCCCTTGACGAGCAACTGTTCGAAGTATGGCGGGCGTGGTTGGAAATATAGAGCGTGTAGGGCGCGAAGCGGTAGGCATTGCACCGGATGGTTGGCCGGGACACATGCCGCGCAATGCCCGTTGGTTACCCGGCTGTTTAAAAACGACCTGGGGGGTGAAAAAACCAATGGAAGGG
>CAYUAZ010000235.1:0-2885 GCA_964442865.1 uncultured Gammaproteobacteria bacterium | reverse complement strand
GGGGTATCCCCTTGCGTCCTTTGCGGTGAATGTTTTATGGATAAGCTCTTAGTCTGTCGGCCCCGGCCGTCCCACCACATAACCCTGCACACCATCCACACGCGGGGCCCGTAGCGTATCCCATTCCTCCTGCGTCTCGACGGACTCGGCGATGACTTGAATATCCAGGCTGCGCGCAATGCCGGCCACGGGGTGGACAAAGAATTGGTTGTCCTTGTCGCCGTCTATGCCGCGGATATAGCTGCCGTCTATCTTCAGATAGTGAATCTTGAGCGTGCTGAGATAACCGAACGAGGACACGCCACGGCCGAAATGGTCCAGACAGAACCGGCAGCCGAGCGCCCCCAGCCGCTCGACCATCTCCCGCACAGCATCGAGCTCGCGCACCGCGCCGTATTCCGGCACCTCGAAGATTAATTTGGAGGCGTGCGCTGCGCGCTTGGAGACTTCCGTATACAGCCAGTTGACGAAATCGGAATCGTGCAGCGAACCCGGCGCAAGATTAACGGCATACTTATCCTGCTCGTAGGGCCTTGCGGCCATGCGTTCCAGAACGGCTTCTACAACCAGTTTGTCGAAACCCCTGGTCATGCCCAGACGCTCCGCCATGGGCATGAATACGCCCGCGTTGATAAGACCGCCGGCCTGGTCCGGGACGCGCACCAGCGCCTCGTAGTGCATAGCGCTCGCGTCCAGGCAGTTCACCACGCGCTGGAAGTGCAACACGATTTTTTTTCCGGCGACAACTTCCCTCAGCACCTCGCGCCAGTGGCTGGCGCCGTGAATCACGGAGTGATCCAGCGTAGGCGCTGCATAGATGTGCCAACTGTTGGGCCCTTTAGACTGCGCCGCACGCAAGGCCATGTCGGCCTCGGAAAATAATTCGGAGGCGCTCTCGCCCTCGCGGAATAGGGCGATGCCGATATGCGCCACGTCCAGGTTATCGCTCATGCCGCTGCTATGCAGCAGGCTCAGCCTTTCGCACATCAGTTGGCCGAGCAGTTGCGCCTCCAGCGGCGAGACATCCGGCGCCAGCACGGCGAAATCCGCGCCGGCGAGACGCGCCATCACGCATTGCTCCAAGTCGGCGGTCACCTCCTTTAAGATCGAGGCGGTCTGCCGCAGCAGTTCGTCGGCGGCCGTGTAGCCGCGCTGCTCGTTGTAGCGCTTGAAGTCCCTGAGCTGCACCAGCAGCAGCGCGCCGGTCAGAAACTCTTCGGACGACTGGATCAGGTGCTCCAACTGGTTATCGAAATAGCGGCGGTTGCCGAGCCCTGTCACCAGATCTTTATAGGCCTGATCGTGCAGCTTGACGCTGAGCTGAGTCTGATCTTCAAACATCTGCTTGACCTTCAGCGTCATCCTGTTCATCGCCATCACCACGCGACGCAGGTCGCGGGTCCAGGGTAATTTTTCCTGCACCGGAAATTCCCGCGCGCTGATCGCCTCGGCCTGCTGCTCCATGGCGCGCAGCGGTTTCAATACCAGCCGCAGGGCGGCGATACCGAGCAGCAGGGTCACCGCCGCCGAGCCGAGAAACCACCAGAAGGTGGTGACGGTGTTGCGCCACAGCTCCGCATAGGCAAAGCCCGGATGGCTGCGCACGTACACCTTGGCGGCCTGCTTCCAGCCGGAGCTGACCAGCGCCTCGCCGCGCGGCGTCTCCAGCGGGATCGCGTTAACAAACCAGGCGGGCACACCCTCGATTTTGACCTGCGCGATACGGGCGATGAGCGGCGCGCCGTCTATCGCCTCCACCACCACCTCGCGGTAATAACCTCTATCGAATATCGCGTCCACCATCGAGGTCATGGTGGGCAAGTCGTTATTCTGCATGTGCGGCGACAGCGACAAGCCCAGCGAGGTCGCCACGTCCTGCGCATTCGATTCCAGTTGTTTACCCAGATAATCGCGCGTGTTGTTGAGGCTGGTTAAGAATGTTCCGGCAAACATCAGCACGAACAGCACCAGCAACAGCACTATGAGTTGTCGAGATAAGGTCATGACCGGGTTCTCCTATTTGCGTTCATTATGCATGCGCTGGTTGAGATCGCGCCAGAAACTGATCCTGCCGGAGCCACCCACTCGCTCGCCGCGGCCGCGCTTCTTGGCCAGCCACAGGCCCTCACCGTTGAAACTATACACGGGTAATAGATCGTTGCGTTGCGAGGCAGGCTTTATTTCATCAATGAGATTGTCCAGCACTAAGGGATCGGCGCCGGGCGTGGCAAAGTAAGTCAGCACCATGTGGGCTTGATTGAGATTCAGGGCCTTTACGTAGGTGATCTGCATACGCTGTTCGGGGACACCCATTTCTTTCAGGGTGAAATATTTGGCGATGGTGAAGTCCTCGCAGTCGCCGCCGTTGGTGGAGAGCATCTCGACCGGCGTCGCCCAATAGTCGTCTTTGTCCCAGTGATCGAGGTCGGAGACAAAGTTGGCCTGATTAAAGAAATGGTTCACAAGCTGCAATTTTTCCAGCTCGGATGTTCCTTGGTCCTGCCCGATGAGTTGCCGCCACTCCTGCACCCGGTCGCGGGCTGGGACGCCGTATTGCCGTTCGACATAGGCCAGCAACCTGTCGGTTGCGCCCGGCCGTTCGGCAATCGCCAGGCTGACGCCGGACAGCAGGCAAGCCGCAGCAATCCCGGCGGGGATGCGGCCAAGGCGGCGCTGCTTGGTGCGGTTTTCACCCTCATGGGGCGGTGTCGGTGGTTTGGTCATCATCGCATCCGTTCTTCCCCGCAGGCAGGACAAAGCCTCCCTGCCAGGGACTACCGGGAACGGGATGCAGGAATTGGACCAGTTGTGGGGGTACGTTGCCCGTGTGCTGTTATTGTAGGGCCGAATTCATTCGGCCGGTTGTGCGAATGAATTCGCACCTA
>CAYUAZ010000234.1:0-2914 GCA_964442865.1 uncultured Gammaproteobacteria bacterium | reverse complement strand
GCCCTTTCCCTGCAACTCGTGGTCGTGCCTTTGTATACTTCCGATAGTTCCGAGAGTATTACCTATATCCTGGAAGATTCCGGCGCGCGATTGTTGCTGGTGGGGCGCATAGAGCAATGGTTGCCGCTCGCGGTGCAGCATAACCGCCTGCGCACCTTACAGAAGGTGCTGTGCGTGAATCCGGATTCGGTTCCCATTACCGATAACAGCACTGCGGTTCAGTTCGTTAAAGATTGGCTCGATAAAGATACGCCGACGCTGGGCGATTACGCGGTCAATCGTGATTCATTGGCCACTATTGTCTACACGCCGGGAACTACGAGCCGTCCTAAAGGCGTGATGTTGTCTCATCACAATATTCTGTGGAACGCGAGGGCCGTGCTCAAGGCGATACCCGGCGACCGCAAGGACCGCTATCTTTCCTTTTTGCCGCTATCACATACTTTTGAACGGACGGCGGGTTATTATGTTCCTATGATGGTGGGGAGCTGCGTGGCCTTTGCGAGATCTGCGGAAGACCTGCCGGAGGATCTTGTCACCCAGCGTCCCACCGTGTTGATTGCGACGCCGAGACTATTTGAACAATTTTATGCCGAGGTGCAACACCGATTGGAGGAGAAAGGCATCCTGGCCCGCGCGTTGTTCAAGCGAACGGAGACCCTGGGTTGGCGGTGCTTTGAGGCGGAGCAAGGTTCACGCAAAGGTATTAGTATTCTCCAGCGTTTTCAGTGGAGGGTATTGAAACGTCTGGTGGCGGATAGAATCCTGGCGCGCCTGGGCGGGCGTTTACGGCTGGCCGTGAGCGGTGGCGCGCCGTTGCCGGCAAAGATCTCTCGTTGCCTCATCGGTTTGGGATTGCCCTTGATGCAAGGCTATGGGCAGTCTGAGGCCGCGCAGGTCGTGAGCGTGAACCGGCCGGACAACAATATCCCGGACTCGGTCGGCGAGGCCTTGCCGGGTATCGAGGTGAGCATAGGCAAAGAGGATGAGTTGCTGGTGCGGGCGCCCTCGGTGATGCTGGGCTATTGGAACAGGCCCGAGGATACCCGGCTGATTATGGACGACGGGGGCTGGCTGCATACCGGAGATCTGGCTCAGATCGTAGACGGCCATATCTTTATACGTGGCCCCATCAACACACGGCACGCGCGTGACTTTCCCTTATGAACCGGAGCTCGTTCCGGCGCGATGAATAACGACGGGTATGCGGTGACGGCCGAAATCACCGGCCGTGGCCGAGAACCTGCCGGGTAACGGGACTGCGCAGTCCGGGCAGCGACCGTCCGGCATCAGATGGTATTCCAAAATCTCATACCAGTCGCGCACGATGAGCGGTGCGTGACAGTGCGCGCAAAACGTCGTGTCGCCTTCCTGGTCGTGCACATTACCGGTGTAGACATAATGCAGCCCGGCATTCATGGCGATGCGGCGCGCGCGTTGCAAAGTGGCTGCGGGTGTGGCGGGTATATCCAGCATTTTATAATCGGGGTGAAAGGCGGAAAAATGCAGCGGCACGTCGGGGCCGAGGTTTTCCATAATCCACTCGCACATCCTGGTGAGCTCGGTATCGGAGTCGTTATGACCCGGAATGAGCAGCGTGGTGATCTCAAACCACACCTTGGTTTCATGTTTTAAATACTTCAGTGTCTCCAGCACCGGCGCAAGGTGCGAGCCGGTGAGTTTGTAGTAAAACTCTTCGGTGAATGCCTTCAGATCTACATTGGCGGCGTCCACCTTGGCATAAAAATCGCGCCGCGCCTCATCGTGCATGTAGCCCGCCGTGACCGCCACGGTTTGGATGCCGCGCGCATGGCAGGCGTCTGCGACGTCCATCGCGTATTCGGCGAAGATCACCGGATCATTGTAGGTGAACGCCACGCTTTTGCAGCCATACTGCTCAGCGGCGCGCGCAATCTCTTCCGGGCTCGCCTCATCCGCCAAGCGGTCAAAATCACGCGATTTGGAGATGTCCCAGTTCTGGCAAAATTTGCAGGCGAGGTTGCAGCCCGCAGTGCCGAACGACAATACGCTGCTCCCTGGATAAAAATGATTGAGCGGCTTTTTCTCGATGGGGTCCACGCAAAATCCTGAAGAATGTCCGTAAGTGGTGAGCACCATCTGATCGCCGACGCGCTGGCGCACGAAGCATGCGCCGCGCTGACCCTCGTGCAGCTTGCAGTCGCGCGGACAGAGATCGCATTGAATACGGCCATCGTCTAATTTGTGCCAGTAGCGGCCGGGATAATTGATGTCATTCATGGCTATGTATACGCTATTACAGCGTTCTCGGTTAATGAATCCTGCTCGCGCCATTTCTGCACGGTGTAACGGTACACCTTAATCTCATCGCTCCAGAATCGGGCCGGGAGTCCCGCCTTCTGTTTAAGCTCGCTTAAAAAACGTTCAGGCTCGGGCAAGTGTTGCCACACTTGCGGGAGAAACGTGCCGCGCGCTGCGCCGTAGCGCAGCGCCACACCATCCACATGCGGCCGCAGTTGTGTGAATATATCATCCTCACCCTCAAACTGTAGCGGCTCCATTCCGGAGAGTACGGAAATCTCTATGCGCGTGTAGGGCAATTCATGTATGGCAAGCGGCGCGAAGCGCGAGTCGAGCAGCGCCGCCGCCCTGGCATTGGCGCGTACATCCTCGATGAGCGGGCGGTGCGCCTCCAGCGTGCCGATGCAGCCGCGTAATATGCCCTGTTGGGTCAGGGTGACAAAGCATGCGCCGTGTTCCATCAACCAGTCTTGCACGGGGGCATTAACGGCGGACTCCCCCAGCGCCTCGTGCAGGCTGTCGCGTGCGAGTTTGAGCAGCGTTTCGCCTTGTTCACTGTGCATGGCTATCGTCAGGGCGCCTCTAAAAATAGTGGATTTTGGCTTTAGGCAAGGCGAAATTCTGCGAGGAAGCG
>CAYUAZ010000233.1:0-3046 GCA_964442865.1 uncultured Gammaproteobacteria bacterium | reverse complement strand
GGTTGTTCGAAGACGACTTCAGAGCAAGCATCGAACACCACTATCACGACTGGCAGCGACGCCCCCTGCATCTGCGCCTGCGCGAACACCTGTGGGGGAAAGTGGGTCGCTGGCTCACCCGTTTGGGTCGTGGACACCAGGAGTAGGCGAACCCATGCGGCCGGACAGGTTTACTTACCACCGGCCACACCCGGCCATTCGCCAAAAAAACGGAGCCACCTGGCTCCGTTTTTCACTCAAGCAAAACCCGCTTACTTGTTCTTGCCCGCAATCATGTCATGAATGATCGGCGCCAGAATCAGCTCCATGGCAAATCCCATCTTACCGCCGGGCACCACGATGGTGTTGCGGCGCGACATGAAGGAATTGGGGATCATGTTCAGCAGGTAGGGGTAATCCACGCCCTTCGGGTCGCTGAAGCGGATCACGATGAAGCTTTCATCCGGCGTCGGGATGTCGCGCGAGATGAAGGGGTTGGAGGTGTCCACCGTGGACACGCGCTGGAAGTTGATGTCAGTGCGTGAGAACTGCGGGGTGATGTAGTTCACGTAATCCGGCATGCGGCGCAGGATGGTGTCCACGATCACGTCGGCGGAATATCCGCGCTCGGCGCCGTCGCGATGGATTTTCTGGATCCATTCCAGGTTGACAATGGGTACCACGCCAATGCCCAGGTCAACATGCTCCGACACATCAACATCGTCGGTCTTGACCAGGCCGTGCAGGCCCTCGTAGAACAGCAGGTCGGAACCCGCAGGCACGTCTTCCCACGGCGTGAATTCGCCCACATTCAGACTGGTGTTGAGGCGCTTGTTGTGATGTGCCGTCTCGGCATCGCTGTGGATGTAATAGCGCTTCTTGCCGCCACCGGTTTTGCCATAGGTCTTGAACAGTTCGGCCAGCTTGTCGAAATGGTTGGCTTGCGGGCCGAAATGGCTGAAGTGACGGTTGCCTTCGGCCTCGGCCTTTTTGACGGCTTCTTTGAACTCGACGCGTGACAGGCTGTGAAAGCTGTCGCCTTCGACCACGGCGGCGTTGATTTTTTCGCGCAGGAAGATGTGCTCAAACGCGCGCTTGACGGTCGTTGTGCCGGCGCCGGACGAACCCGTCACCGCAATCACAGGGTGCTTCTTGGACATACTGAAACTCCTAAGGATCAAATTGAAAGCGATAATCTTCTAATTGTACCTGCGGAGAGCGGGGCTTGCCATCCAAGTCCGCGCCGTCGAGAAGCATTTAAGGGCTTGGCCGCCTGATTCCGCTATATGAGTAGGGCTAAAGACCCAACCCGGCCATGGCACGGCCTCTCTTTTTCGCAGACCACAGACCTCAGTGCGATTGCCCGTCACTTTGGAGTACATTACAGTACGGTAAGCCGGGTGGCGACGAGGCATGAGTGCAATGATGTGTTATTGCTAGCCCCCCGAATTTTCTGCGTGACTACATTCCTCCACATACCGCCCATCTCACTTGACGTATCACTCATTGCGTAATATGCTGAACGGCAATGATTCGCTCCTTCCGCAACCCCAGGACCGAGGCCCTGTTCAACGACCAGGACGTGCCACGGTTCCGGGCCATTGAGCGTGTCGCCCGCCGCAAGCTCCTGTTCCTGCATCAGGCACAGCGGCTGGAGGACCTCAAGGCCCCGGCTGGAAGCCCTGAAAGGTGACCGCAAAGGACAGCACAGCATCCGCATCAATGACCAGTGGCGGATTTGTTTTCGCTGGAAAGATGGAGATATTTTTGATGTTGAAATCGTGGACTATCACTGAGGCGCACCATGACCACCAAGCACAAATGTCTTGAACCGATACACCCGGGAGAAATCCTGCTCGAAGACTTCATGAAGCCGCTGGGCGTCAGCATCAACCGCCTCGCCCGTGATGTCGTCGTCCCCCCAGGCCGCATCAGCGCCATCGTCAACGGCAAGCGCGCCATCACAGCCGATACCGCGCTTCGCCTCGGCAAATACTTTGGTGTCTCGCCGGGTGTGTGGATGGGCCTACAGACGGATTATGAGCTACGCATCGCGCAGAGAGAGATCGGGGCAGAGGTCGAGAAGCGCGTGCAGCAACATGCCGCCTAAGACACTTGTGAGGTCCGAGCGGAAACACTGGCGGTAAAGCGTGAGATGAACCCGATGAATGTTGCAATGCAAGACCTGGCACCAAAGTTCTATGGCACCAAAGTTCCAAAGTTCATGACCCCAAAGTTCACGTGCCGATCTGTCTTTCTGACCCATTCGCAGTTACGATATGCTATCGCCGCTGAGGGGATGGTAGTAGCGCGGCACCGGGTACTGCTACGGGGGAGGCTTAGCGCAGGTAAACTAGAAAGTTGGCGGGGGTAGGGGGGCCGTCCCGCCCACATCAGCCAGCCGCTTTTTAATGCTTCCCATCTGGTAACATATATGTTACTTTATAATGACTGAAATAAAGCTTGTAGAGTTTCTTGATGCCGATGGAACATCGCCGTTCGGAAAATGGTTTGACCATTTGGATGCTGTTGCCGCAGCCAAGGTGACGACATCGCTTTACCGGCTGAGCCAAGGCAACACCTCGAACGTCAAAGGGGTCGGGAAAGGCGTAGCCGAGAGTAAAATCGACTTCGGGCCGGGCTACCGCGTTTACTTCGGCTGGGATGGCGATGTGCTGGTCATTCTGCTCGGTGGCGGCACCAAGAAAAGCCAGCCTATGGACATACGACTCGCTCAAACACGCTGGGCCGAATACAAGGCCAAAAAGAGAGGATAAGCACATGGCACTGACACGAGCATTCCGCGAAACCGTAGTGGCGCGTGCCGAACGCGACCGCCGCTTCCGCCAAGCCATGCTGACCGAAGCGATCAACGAATTGCTGAGCGGCGATGTCGAAGCGGGCAAATTCCTGCTACGCGACTACATCAACGCCACCATCACCTTTGACGGCCTTGCCGCCGCGCTCGACAAACCGAGCAAGAGCCTGCAACGCATGTTCGGCCAACGCGGCAACCCCACCGCCGAAAACATCTTCGCCGTACTCAAAGTGCTGCAAGAAGAAGATA
>CAYUAZ010000232.1:0-3109 GCA_964442865.1 uncultured Gammaproteobacteria bacterium | reverse complement strand
TATCTATCTCGCTGGCGCCGAAGCGCCCGCCGCCCGATTTGGAATAGGCGTGGGTGCCTACTACATCTACACTGGGATAGTGGCCCGAACGCTGCCGCTCTATCTCCTGGCGCGAGATTTCTGCAGCGTATTGGGCGGAGGCAAGTTGCCGGTTCTGTTTGAGCGCGGTTTGTGTCCACTGTTCGATATCTGCGGGTTCGGGGGTGAGGAAGGGTATCTGTTCTCCGAGCATCGCCAAGGCGGCGTGATCCTGGCCGGTGATTTCACGCAGCAGTTCGCGGCTGCTAGAGAGCTGCCTTTCGGCGGCGATCTCCTGCGCGATCGCCTGGTCGTAACGCGCCTGCGCCTCCTGCACATCGGTGATGGCGACGAGGCCGACATCGAAGCGCTGCTGGCTCTGCTCCAGTTCGCGCGCAATGGCCTTTTTTTCCGCGCGGGCGAATTCCAGATTATCCTGGGCGGCAAGCACATCGAAATAGCGGTTGGACACACGCAGGATTAAGTCCTGTTCCGCACCGGCCAACTGAGAGTCGGCCTGGGCGATGCGCGCGTCGGCCTGGCGCAACTGCACATAGGTGTCACGATGGTATACGGGCTGGGTGAGGCTCAAGGTGTAGCCATTGCTGTTGAAATAGCTCTCTCCCGCCACGGAGGTGGGCTGCGTAATGTTCAAACGGTTGCCGGTCGTGTTCGCGCTGGCGCTGAGGGTGGGATACAACAGGGCCTGGCTCTGGGGCTTACTCTCCAGTGTCGCCAGCCGCGCCGCCTGAGCCGCTTTAAGCTGAGGGTCGCTTTGCTGCGCGAGCTGGTAGATTTGAAACAGGTCCTCGGCATATGCGCCCCCGTGAAAGAGGAGTAGGGTCAGCAGCAAGACTTGAGTGAGCTTAAGCATGGTGGTTGTTATCCTTGAATTGCCTCTGCAGAATATATTACCTGTTTCCGAGTACGCGATACCAGCGTGTAAACGCTGGGGATGACGAACAGGGTGAGAAAGGTGCCGAGCAGCAAGCCGCCCACGATCACCCAGCCGATCTGTTGACGGCTCTCGGCGCCGGCGCCGGTGGCGAGGGCCAGTGGCAGCGTGCCCAGCACCATCGCGGCGGTGGTCATGAGGATGGGGCGCAGACGCAGGCTGGCGGCCTCGATGACCGCATCCCTTAAGCTACGGCCGCGTTCCTGTAACTGATTGGCGAACTCGACGATCAGGATGCCGTGTTTGGTGATGAGACCGATCAGCATGACCATGCCGATTTGACTGTACACATTGAGGGTGCCGCCGGTCAGTTTCAGCGACAATAACGCCCCCGTCATGGCGAGTGGCACGGTGAGCATGATAATGAACGGCGAGACAAAACTCTCGAACTGTGCCGCCAGCACTAAATAGATAAAAATCAGTGCCAGCACAAATGTTAAATATAAAGCCGCGCCGGATTCCTTAAACTCGCGTGATTGACCATCCAGCGAGGTCTTTGCACCGGCGGTGAGCACCTCCCTGGCGGCGCCTTCCATAAACTCCAGCGCCTGTCCCAGCGAATAACCCGGGGCAAGATTCGCGGAAATCGTGGCGGAGCGCAGCCGGTCGAAGTGGTTGAGTTCCTTGGGCGCCACGGTTTCGTTTATACGCACCAGATTGGCCAGTTGGATCAACTCGCCGTCGTTACCGCGCACAAAAATGGAAGAGAGATCATTCGGATTAGTGCGTTCTTCGTCCCTGAGCTTGACGATTACGTCGTACTGTTCGCCCTCGCGCTTGAAGCGCGTTACCTGCCGTCCGCCCAACAATGTCTCCAGCGTGCGCCCCACCTGGTCCACCTCGACGCCCACGTTGGCGGCCTTGTCGCGGTCCAGCAGCACTTTGAGTTGTGGCTTGTTGAGCTTGAGGTCGCTGTCTGCATTGACCAGCCCCGGAAACTTGGAGGCCTTGGCAAGCAGGGCATCCACCGCAGTTTGCAACTCCGCATAAGAGTTGCCCTGTACCACGAACTGCACCGGTGGGTTGCGAAAACTCTGGCCGAGCGAGGGCGGGCTGATCGGAAACGCCAGCACGCCGGGTAACATGAACATCTTTGGGCCGAGCGCCGCCGCGATGTCCTTTGCGCTACGGCTCCGTTGTTCCCACGGCGTGAGATTGACGAACGAGAGCGCAAAGGTGACGGGGTTAGGCCGTTCCAGCCCTGGGGCGACCACCATGAAGTAGTTGAAGATCTCGGGCACCTGAGAGTAAAAGCCTTCCACCTGTCGTGCGTAGCGATCGGTGTAGCTCATGGTCGCACCTTCAGGGGCGATCATGATGCCGATCAACAGGCCCCGGTCTTCCAGCGGGGCGAGTTCCGATTTAAGCCCCGTGAGCAACGGAACACTGGCCCCCGCAACAATGCCGCCCAGCAGGATTACCCACCAGCGTTTGTTCAGTGCGGCCGTGAGCAGGCGGCGATAGCCGTTGTTGAGACCCAGCAGCCACTGCTCACTGCTTCGGTACAGACGGCCGTGGGTGGTTTGAGGGCGGAGAATTTTTGAGCACATCATCGGCGTCAGCGTCAGAGCGACGAAGCCGGACACCAGCACCGCACTCGCTACTGTGAGCGCGAACTCGGTAAACAGGCGGCCGGTATTGCCGGTCATGAAGGCGAGTGGCACGAACACTGCGGTGAGGGTAAGCGTCATGGCGATCACCGCAAAGGCGATCTCTTTGCTGCCCTCGAACGCGGCCTGCGTTGCATTCATGCCGTGCTCGATGCGACGCTGGATGTTTTCCAGCATGACGATGGCGTCATCCACTACCAGGCCAATCGCCAGCACTAAGCCCAGCAGGGTGAGGACATTGATGGAGAATCCCATCGTATAAAGAAAGATAAAGGCCCCGATCAGAGACACCGGAATAGTGACGAAGGGAATGAGGGTGGCGCGCAGCGTGCGCAGAAACAGAAAGATCACCAGCACGACCAGGATGAGTGCCTCGCCCATGGCCTTGAACACCGCAGAGATGGATTCCTCGATGAACAGGGATTGATCGAAGGCGACCTTGAGCTTCATGCCCTCCGGCAGTGCCGCGATGATCTTGGGCAATTCGCTTTTAACGGCCTGTGCAACAGAGAGCGTGTTGGCGGTG
>CAYUAZ010000231.1:0-3134 GCA_964442865.1 uncultured Gammaproteobacteria bacterium | reverse complement strand
TCCCCACCCTGACGGCTCTGAACATACCCGTAGGGCGAGCTGGACCTTCACCCCCTTATGCAACGCATCTGGGCGCTGCGCAAGCAGTGTTATCTACCCCTCGTATCCAGCCATTATCCCCGAGCCCTGCGCTTCGCCCGCCACCAACCCGATGCGCTGCTGCGCCTGAATCACTTGGGTATAGCCGAGCCCCATGCGCCGGGCAATAAGCGTGTAGCGGCGGCGGCGCTGGATCTCATCATCGTTCCGCTGGTCGCGTTTGATGCGGCGGGGAATCGTCTGGGTTGGGGTGCAGGCCACTACGACCGGACGCTCGCCTTTCTCAACCGCCGCCGTCATTGGCGACGGCCGCGCTTAATCGGCGTGGGCTATGATTTCCAGCGGGTGGATAGCATTGAATCCGCGCCGTGGGATGTGCCTTTAGATGCTGTAGTGACGGAGCGGACCGTGTATGTGAGGCGTTAGAAAAAGGTGAGGTGTGAGGAGTTAGGCGTGAGGCGTAAATATAGCGTAGGTCAGGCTGCGAAGCTGTGTGACTCACCCCTCATGTCTTACGCCTCACGAGCCAGTGAGGCATAATAGAGCGATGCTGAAAACAGAATTCGCCAACCGCCGCAAACGCCTGATGCAGATGATGGGCGCCGGAGCGATCGCCATTTTGCCCACTGCCCCGGTGCGCCTGCGTAACCGTGATGCGGAGTATGCGTACCGCGCGGACAGCGATTTCTACTATTTGACCGGATTTCCGGAACCCGAAGCGGTGGCGGTGTTCATACCCGGCCGCAAGCAGGGCGAGTACATCCTGTTTTGCCGCGAGCGCGATCTGCAACAGGAGACTTGGCACGGTCGGCGTGCAGGCACAGAAGGTGCTACCGCGCTGCATGGCGCCGATGACGCCTTCCCCATCAGCGATATCAACGAAATTCTCCCGGGCCTGCTGGAAAAATGCGAGCGGGTGTACTACACCATGGGTCTCTATCCCGACTTCGATCTACGTGTCATGGAGTGGGTAAATCAGATCCGCAACAAGTCACGCGCGGGCACCCACGCGCCCCATGAATTTGTGGCGCTCGATCATGTACTGCATGAGATGCGGTTGTTCAAGAGCCGCGCCGAGATCGAGGCCATGCGCCGCGCGGCGCAGATCTCGGCCGCCGGCCACCGGCGTGCCATGCAAGCCTGCCGGCCGGGAATGATGGAGTATCAGATCGAGGCCGAATTGCGTTATGAGTTTACCCGCTCCGGTAGTGCTGCCCCGGCTTACAATCCCATCGTGGGCGGTGGCGCCAATGGGTGCATCCTGCATTACACGGAGAACAACGTAGTGCTCAACGACGGCGAGCTACTACTGGTGGATGCCGGTGCTGAGTTCGATGGCTACGCCGGGGACATCACCCGCACCTATCCGGTCAACGGCCGGTTTTCCCCTGCGCAACGCGCGCTGTATGAGGTGGTGCTTGCCGCCCAACTAGCGGCGCTGGAGAAGGTGCGACCCGGCAATCACTGGAACGATCCGCACACGGCGGCGGTGCGTGTGTTGACGCAAGGCCTGATTAAGCTGGGCCTGCTCAAGGGCCGGTTGACCACGCTAATAAAAGACGAAGCCTACCGGCGTTTTTATATGCACCGCACCGGTCATTGGCTGGGGATGGACGTGCATGATGTCGGCGACTACAAGATCGGCGACGAGTGGCGCTTGCTGGAACCCGGTATGGTGCTGACGGTGGAACCCGGCCTGTATATCCCGGCAGGCAGCAAGGGCGTTGCGAAAAAGTGGTGGAGCATCGGCATCCGCATCGAAGACGATGTGCGGGTCACTCGTAGCGGACACGATGTACTGAGTAAGGACGCACCGAAGACCGTCGTGGAGATCGAAAGCTGGATGGCGCGTGCCATTAGCCTGTAATGGTATAAAAAATTTAACGCAAAGACGCTAAGACGCAAAGATAACGGATGTTAAAAAAACGCAGGTACCATGTTGGTAGATAATATCCGTACAGCGATTACCAGCCTTTCTCTTTGCGTCTTTGCGTTGAGATTTTAGGAATAAAAGACCGCACGGCAATGGATGCAGACTACGACATTATCATCATCGGCGCCGGCATGGTGGGCGCGAGCCTGGCTTGCGCGTTGCGCGATCAAGCATTACGCATTGCGGTCATCGAGGCCGTACCGTTCCGGTCGCAACAGCAGCCCAGCTATGACGATCGCACTATCGCCTTGTCCGATGGCTCGCGCCGCATCTTCGCGGGCATGGGTCTGTGGGAGCGCATCGTGGAGCACGTCACCCCGATCAAGAACATACACGTCTCCGAACAGGGCAGGCCCGGTTTTCTGCGCATGGACAGCGTCGAGCAAGGCGTGGAAGCGCTGGGTTACGTTATCGAGAACCGGCGCATGGGGGAGTTGTTTTCCGAGACCCTGAATTCGGTAAACGCCATTCAACTTATCTGCCCGGCGCGCGTGAGCGGAATAAACATCGAAACGGAACAGGTGACGGTAACGGCTGAACGTGAATATGGCGAGATAATGCAGATGACCGCTCGGCTGCTGGTGGTGGCGGATGGGCGCAACTCCGCTGCGCGTGAATTGCTCGGTATATCCAGCAGCGAACGCGACTACCTGCAGACTGCGGTTGTCACCAACATCACCCCACAGCGACACCACGCCAATACCGCCTACGAACGATTTACCCCGCGCGGCCCCCTCGCGTTGTTGCCAATGAGCGAAGGACGTTGCGCCGTAGTGTGGTCGCTCAATAATGAACACCTCGATGCTGTGATGGGTCTCGATGATGCGGCCTTTCTCGATCTGCTGCAAACGCACTTCGGCGAGCGCCTGAGACGTTTGCAAAAAGTAGGTGAACGGCATGCCTATCCGCTGGTACTGTCACGCGCGCAGGAGCTGGTGCGGCCGCGTGTCGCGCTGTTAGGTAACGCTGCCTGCACCCACCACCCGATTGCAGCGCAGAGTTTCAACCTGGGGTTGCGCGATGTAGCAGCGTTTGCGGAGATACTGATGGATGCAAAGCGTGCAGGCCGAGATCCGGGTGACTATCACGTCTTACAAGATTACGCGCCCTCGCGGCGCGCAGACCATCTCGCCGTCACCCCCCTCACCGCAACGCCCGGTCC
>CAYUAZ010000230.1:0-3150 GCA_964442865.1 uncultured Gammaproteobacteria bacterium | reverse complement strand
AACTACGGACAACCACCGCACCCCTCGCGACTGGACTTCCAACGCCCCCCCCTCAGCACCCCTCACATACCGTCTATCGGGAAAAGGCCACCGCTCGTCGTCTGGAGGGGGGGTAGAGCTAAAGTTTTGGATAGAGTGGACGTTAAGCAGTCTAGTAGAAATGAGGAGTGAGTGACGTGCCTGTTCAGATCAATGGTTTACCGATGACGGTCCTGAAAAACCCTCAGGCTATATACCGGCTCATGAAAAAAAATCATGGCTTTACCTTGGTTGAGCTGATGATCACCCTGGCCGTGCTGGCGATTTTGCTCAGCCTTGCGGCGCCAAACTTCCAAGTTGCCATTCAGAATAACCGGTTAACTACTCAAGTTAATAATCTTGTCACGGCGCTGAGCCTGGCGCGCAGCGAAGCGATAAAGCGCGGGGCAACGGTTACGGTGTGCAAAAGTAACGGCGGCGCGGCGTGTACTGCGGCTGGAGATTGGGACCAAGGCTGGGTGGTATTTACGGACCCCACCACGCCCGGAACCATAGATAACGCGGCGGATATCATCCGGGTCTATGAGCAGGCGCCCGGCGTCACCGTGCGCACGGGAGCTAATTTCGTTTCTTACCTTGCGTCTGGCACTGTGAATGCTATAGCCACATTCGGGGTGTGTGATGCGCGCGGCACACCCAGTGCTCGCGCGGTTGCTGTCAATGTTCTGGGGCGCGCCAGCTCTGGGCCGGGTGTAGCATGTTAGCCAGGGATCTGATTTCTGCTAGCGACGCGGCCTCTCAGCGTGGCTTCACTATGATCGAGGTGCTGATCGCTATCCTGGTCTTGTCCATCGGTCTGCTCGGCCTCGCCGGTTTGCAGGCTACCGGTTTACGCAACAACCACCAGGCCTATCAGCGCAGCATCGCTACCCAGCAAGTCTATGATATGGCGGATCGCATGCGCGTCAACCCCGCAGGGGTGGTTGCCAACGCCTATGATGCTATCAGTGGCATTCCCACGAACCCCGGCTGCACAGGTAGCACATGCACCCCGGCCGGCATCGCGGCCTATGACGCAGCTCAGTGGAACAGCGCAAACGCTGCTTTGCTGCCCTCTGGAGCAGGCACCGTGACCAGTCTTGGCGGTGGGGTCTTCACGATCACTGTCAGGTGGGATGAGTTGAAGACCGTCGGTGCAACCACCGGTTTCGCGTTAAGCGGTGCAACCACGGATTTCGCGTTAACTTTCAGGCCAGCGCCATGATTTATGCTCAGGTAACCCAGCCCGGCGCTCACCGGCAAAGCGGCCTCTCTCTGGTAGAGCTGATGGTGGCCATCACGATAGGCGTCATTTTGCTGGCCGGCGTGCTGCAGATCTATCTCGGCAGCAAACAGAGCTACCGCGTGCAAGAGGCGACCTCCCGCCTGCAGGAGAATGGGCGCTTCGCCATAGAGTTTCTGGGCCGCGACGTACGCGATGCCGGCAATTATGGCTGCCGGGCACGAGCGGCTGACACGGATGATAATATTACCTCTGACGAGATCATAATCAGAAACAATGCGGGTGCGGGTTTCAACGCCGCCCAGGCCGTAACGGGAACGGATGGGGGGGCTGGTTCGGACACTATCACTATCCTGACTACCAATGCGGGCTTCGCTGCCTCTGCCCCCACGAACGCAAGCCCCGTCACGGTTACACAGCCCAATACGTTAGCTGTGGGTAATATCGTCCTTGCTGCCAATTGCCAAGGTGGCGACGTGTTTCTCATTACCGGCGTCACTCAGGCCGGAGCTAACACAGTGGTTGCCCGTACTGTTCCCGCCAATCTCTCCAGACCGTACGGCGCCGGCGCCATGCTATTTACCATGCGTGCAGTTAACTACAGCATTGCCCCAGGTGCCAGCGGCCAGAATGGGCTCTTCCAAAGCGTGAATGGCGCGGCCGCGCAGGAACTGGTGGAAGGGGTGGAAAACATGCAGATTTTGTATGGTGTAGACGGCCCCGATGCCGATTTCAGCGCGGAACAATATCTGACCGCGGCGCAGGTGGGCGCCAACTTTAACCAGGTCGTCAGTGTGCAAATTTCCCTGTTGCTGGTCAGCGCGGGCGACACGGGCGCGAACGTCTCCATGGCCCCGCAAACCTACACCTTCCCATTGGGCGCCGCCGCCACCACGGCTGCTGACCGGCGGCTGCGCCGTGTGTTCACTTCTACGTTCAGCGTGCGTAATCGTACCAGTTAATAGGAGGCTACCCCATGAACAACCCAGCCGCACAGCCTTTGTCTTCTCCATCTCCCCTTGGCGCACTGCCTGCCCGCATCCGGCGCGGACAAGGCGGCACCGTGCTGGTCGTGAGCCTGATCATTCTTTTGCTCATGACCCTGATCGGCATCACCGCCATGAATACCACCAGCCTGGAGGAAAAAATGGCGGGGAATAGCCGTGATCGC
This sequence comes from uncultured Gammaproteobacteria bacterium, assembly GCA_964442865.1. Lineage (GTDB taxonomy): Bacteria > Pseudomonadota > Gammaproteobacteria > SURF-13 > SURF-13 > JACPZD01. The sequence continues at coordinate 718 of CAYUAZ010000230.1, read as the reverse complement.
AACTTTGCTTTTCAGGCGGCGGAATCGGCCCTGCGCGAGGCCGAGAATAATGTTCAAACCCTCTGCACCACGGCATTTTCGTGCCCGGGGCTTACTATCACCCCGTTAGACTCGCTTGATTTTACCACCATGACTAACGCCAACTGGGTAACCAATGGCAGAGAGTACGGGACAGCAGCAAAAGACATTGCAGGGGTTGCCGCCGACCCGCGTTACATCATCGAGCTGCTACAAGATGTCCCTGACAACAGGGTATTAGGCAAGACTTTTTCCGGCGGGAAATATTACCGCATCACCGCGCGCGGCACGGGCAGCAGCGACGGCGCAACGGTTATCCTGCAGGCTACCGTCGTCAGAAGATTTTAATGCGCGCCCGCCCAGAATCAACGACCTTTAACTGAACGACACACACCTTATCCGAGGTACACGCCATGAACCACAACCCTGTCCGTACTTTCCTGACCACCGCGCTTGCCGTCTGGGGCATCGGCTACAGCCTGGGCATCCCGGCACTCACGCTCCCCAACACCCCGCTGCTGATAACCAGCGGCTCGGTGTCGCCTAACGTCATGTTCCAGATCGACACCTCGGGCAGCATGCACAACGTTATCTGGGCGACGGGCTTCAATCCGGCCATTACCTATCCCGATTGGAGTAATGGCAATTCGTTGTGGTCTGCAGCGAGTGGCAATATCTTGTTAAGCGCCATTGCTCAAGG
>CAYUAZ010000229.1:0-3153 GCA_964442865.1 uncultured Gammaproteobacteria bacterium | reverse complement strand
CGGATCTCTTCATATCCATAGCCCGCGAGCAGCGTGCGCGCCGTCTCTTCGAGATGCTGCCAGCAGGGGGTCTCATCCGGCAGGATGTCGTTCATGCCGCGGATGGCTTGGATGGAGATCATAAAGGCAGGGAAAAGGGTAAAGGGGAAAGATTAAAGGGAAAAGGGGACAAACTCCTGAAGCTTCCGTCTTCCCTTTCCCCTTTTATCTTTTCCCTTTTATCTGATTTTAGCAATAGGGATCACGGGACTTTGATGTTCTAGCTGGCCGAGTTCCTGACGCAATTTAATTTTGGCGCGGATGGTTTTTTCCAGCTCATCCACCAAGTGCTCGTTGCTCACCTTGTGGTCGGGCTTTCCATCTACATACAACAGATTGGGTGAACCGCCGGCCAGGCCGATGTGCGCCTCGCGCGCCTCGCCGGGGCCGTTGACCACGCAGCCGATCACGGCGACATCCATCGGTTCCAGTACATCTTCCAGGCGCGCCTCCAGCTCGTTGACGGCTTTGATAACATCGAACTCCTGACGCGAACACGAGGGGCAGGCGATGAGATTAATGCCCTTGTTGCGGATGTGCAGGCTCTTCAAGATATCGAAACCCACTTTGATTTCTTCCACCGGATCGGCGGCCAGCGAGATGCGGATGGTGTCGCCGATGCCTTCGGCGAGCAGCATGCCGAGACCGATTGCGGACTTCACGGTGCCGGAGCGTAACCCGCCCGCCTCGGTGATGCCGAGGTGTAGCGGTTGTTCGATCTGTTTGGCGAGCAGCCGGTAGGCCTCTACAGTCATGAATACATCGGAGGCCTTGATGCTGATCTTGAAATCTTTAAAGTTGAGGCGCTCCAGGATTTCCACATGACGTAGCGCGGACTCCACCATCGCCTCGGGCGTCGGCTCGCCGTATTTTTTCTGCAAGTCTTTTTCGAGCGACCCTGCGTTCACGCCCACCCGGATGGGGATGTTGTGCTCTCGTGCCGATTCCACCACCGCCCGCACGCGGTCTTCGCGGCCGATGTTGCCGGGATTGATGCGCAGGCAATCCGCGCCCAGTTCGGCGACGCGCAGTGCGATCTTGTAATCGAAGTGGATGTCCGCGACCAGCGGCACGTTGACCTGCTTTTTGATAAGCCCGAAGGCCTCTGCCGCTTCCATCGTGGGGGTGGAGACGCGCACGATGTCGGCGCCGACTTTTTCCAGGGCGCGGATCTGTGCGACCGTCGCCGCCACGTCGCAGGTGTCGGTGTTGGTCATGCTCTGCACTGTGATGGGCGCGTCGCCGCCGATGGCGACATTGCCTACCATGATCTGGCGTGATTTGCGGCGAGTGATGAGGGTGTCGTATTGCATCAGTTTACGTTCTGTATCGGCCGAATGAATTCGGCCCTACTCAAGTGAAAATCGCGCCACATTGTCGTGACTATAACGCGAGTGGTCGAATCTTTTGCCATTATTGTCTCCGTCCACCGCCGACGCATTGCCGAGCACGATGTGTATCGGCGGGGCGACGTCTTGCAAGCTCTGCTGACTTCCCCGTCTGGCCAAGTCGTCGAACAGGCGCTTGCCTTTGCCATCGGTAATCTCTACCCAGGAGTCTGCGCTAAAGCTGAGGCTTAAGCCATGGGCATTGGGTGTGGCGCTATCCGCCGCCGGCCCGGTTTGCTGCACGGGCGCCTGTTGTATGACTGTGCTGTTTAGGGGAGCCGCAGCGACCACAGGCGAGACGCTGTCAGCAGGCGTTGCGTTTATATTAGGTTGAGGCGCAGGACTGGTTTCGGCTACCGGCGCTGGCGGCGTAGCAGGCAGCAGAGCAGTAGTGGCCTGGTTTTCAAGGGGATGCGGTTCCTGCAAGGTCGCCTGCGCAGCAAGGCTTGCGACCGCGTCGTCCTCTTTGAATTTGAAGCTGCCCTCGGTCATCCACCACACCACCGCCAGAACTGCCGAGCCCAGAACGATGCCATAGCTGATCCAGCGCACGGTGCGATCAGCCTGACTGGTGGGGCTGGCGTCGTCGATTGGGAAGCCCTTGAGTTGCGGCGGGCTTACGCCGGCGAGAGCTTCATATTGTTGTACGATACGGTCGGAAGGCAGGTTCAGCAAACGGGCGTAGTTACGCAGATAACCTCTCACGAAGACCGGGGCGGCGATGTAGTTAAAGTCTTCGCGTTCGATGGCTTCGATATGCCGGGGACCCAGATGAATCTGCGCCGCGACATCTTTGGTAGTAAGCCCCAGCTTCTCGCGCGCCAGGCGCAGCCGCGCCCCTAACCCGGCTTCGGCTTGAAGGGTCGCATCGGCGGGCTGATCGGGGCTTATCATGGAGCCTTGGGCGTTGCTCCCTGCTCAGATTCTAGTAACAGGCGCGTCTCTTCCGAGTCAGGAAAATTTGATTTCAACTGCAAGGCATAACCGGAGGCGGTATTTTTGTCGCCCAGTTGACGCTCTACCTTGATGCCCAGCCACAAACTCTGCGGGGTAGGTTGGGAAACTTCCGAATAACGCTGCAAGTAAGCCCGCGCCGGGAGATAACGCTCGGTTTGATAGTGCAACACGGCCATTTGATAAAGGCTGATCGGCAACTTGGGATTCAACTGCAAGGCGCTGCGAAAATACTGCTCGGCCCTGGCGGGATCGGGGACGCGCATTACGCACACGCCCGCGTTCTCGTAGGCAAACTCCGGCGAGACATTGAGCGGGTTTTTGAACACCATCTGAAACTGCGCGTCGGCCTGCGTCAACTGGTTTTGCTTGCAAAGAAAGGCGCCGTAGTTGAGGTGTGCCGAGGCATCCTGCGGGTCGAGACTGACCGCCCTCTCGGCATGTTGCAGGGCTAGATCGGACTGCCCGGCCTGATCGTAAAGCACGGCAATGGCGGAATGGGCCTTGGCCAGTTTGGGATCGAGCTCGACCGCGCGCTGTAATTTGCTGAGCGCCAAATCGCGCTGACCTTGCTGGAGATAACCGATACCGAGTTTGAGATTTGTTTCAGCGAGGCTGTCGGGGCTTTCGTTGGTATCGGGTTTAATATCAGGAGTACTGCTGCATGCGCTCATGGCTATCACTACCACCAGACCCAGCGCTTTCAGCGTCGCCTTCAGGGCGCCTCTAAAAATTCGATCAAGACGCGAGGGCAAGGCGGAAAGGCGCGAAA
>CAYUAZ010000228.1:0-3154 GCA_964442865.1 uncultured Gammaproteobacteria bacterium | reverse complement strand
CTGCGAGCGGAGGCCTGCGGCCGGAACGGCCTGGGCGGAGGTCAGGAGATGGATCGCGCGGCGGTGGGCACGACTCGGTCGCTCGCCGAACTGGAGCGCATGCACCGGCATAAGACCGGCGCCTTGATCCGCGCCAGCGTGCTGTTGGGCGCCTGGTGTACGCCCGGGCTGGACACCACCCTGCTGGAGCCGCTCGACCGCTACGCACAGGCCATCGGCCTCGCGTTTCAGATCCGCGACGACATCCTCGACGAACAGGGCGACACCGCCACCCTCGGCAAGACCCAGGGCGCCGACCGCGCCCGTAACAAACCCACCTATCCCGCCATCGTCGGCATGGCCGAGGCCAAGCGCATGGCCGATGAGCAGCGGGAGCAGGCGCGGGCGGCGATACTGCCTCTCGACAGCCGCGCCGACCCGTTGCGCTGGCTTGCCGATTACATCGTCGAGCGAGCGAGTTAAGCCCGGGCACACATTGAATCACCCCTGCGCCAGGTCTACAATTACCCTATGATTGATTGGTCTTCTTGCCCTGCTGTCGAGCGGGATCCGGAGCGTGTCAGTGGCGCCTGGGTATTTCGTGGCACGCGCGTTCCCGTTGCCGCGTTGTTCGAGAATCTCGAAGACGGGGCACAGCTCTCCGAATTTATTCAGTGGTTTCCCGGCGTCACCGCGCAGCAAGCCCGCGCCGTACTGGAACATGCGGCGCACTCGCTGGAAACTGCTTAAGTGCATGTTCTTTTTGATCAGGGCACGCCGGTACCACTCCGCAAATATGTCTCAAATCATCAAGTCTCCACAGCCTATGAGCTTGGCTGGGCGAGCCTGAAGAACGGCGAGCTGTTGCAAAGGGCCGAGCAGAGCGGTTTTGATGTTTTCGTTACGACTGATCGAAATTTGCGCTACCAGCAAAATCTCGCCGGTCGAAAGATAGCTGTTGTCGTTCTGGCAGCCGCGAGTTGGCCACGTGTCGAGAAAGCAACAGGCGCTGTCGTAGAGGCGATTACCGTCGCCGCGTCCGGCAGCTTTGTCGAGGTGCTTATTCCTTGACAGTTAACTTGAGAGTGCGACGGTCTCGAGTTGCCGGCTCACCCCGGGCACCTTGCGCCCGCTTGCAAAACCTGCGGCGACCCCCCATCATCAACGGCTTACCTCATTAAAAACCGCCTCATGACCGACCCGTTGCTCCCCCGCACCAATAGCCCTGAAGATTTGCGCCTCCTGAGCGAGACAGAGCTGCCCGCGCTCGCCGCCGAGTTGCGCGCCTTTCTGATTGAATCCGTGGGGCGCACCGGTGGTCATCTGGCGGCGGGTCTGGGCACGGTGGAGCTGGCGATCGCCCTGCACTATGTCTACGACACGCCGCGCGATCTGCTGGTCTGGGACACCGGTCATCAGAGTTATCCGCACAAGATCCTCACTGGCCGCCGTGAGGCGATGGCGAAACTCAGGCAGAGGGGCGGGATCGCGGGTTTTCCCAGCCGCGCCGAGAGCCCGTACGACACTTTCGGCGTGGGTCATGCGGGCACCTCCGTCAGCGCGGCGCTGGGCATGGCGCTGGGCGCCAAGTCGCGTGGCGCGAGCGAGCAGAAGATCATCGCGGTGATAGGCGACGGCGCGCTGACCGCAGGCATGGCCTTCGAGGCCTTGAACCATGCCGGCGACCTCGGCGCCAACCTGCTGGTGATACTCAACGACAACGACATGTCCATCTCGCAGAACGTGGGTGGCATGTCCAACTATCTGGCGCGGGTATTATCGGGCCGGTTTTACGCCTCGGTGCGCGAGGGCGGCAAGAAGGTGCTGGCGGGTCTGCCGCACATCGAGGAGTTGGCGCGGCGCGCCGAGGAACACATGAAGGGCATGGTGACGCCGGGCACGCTGTTCGAGGAGCTCGGCTTCAATTACATCGGCCCGATAGACGGCCACGACCTGCACAGCCTCATCAAGACCCTGCGTAATCTACGTTCGCTCAAGGGCCCGCAGTTCTTGCACGTGGTCACCCAAAAGGGCAAAGGTTATGCGCCCGCCGAGGCCGACCCCAGCGGTTATCATGGTGTCAGCGCCTTTGATCCCGAAAGTGGCGAGCCGCTCGCCAAGCCGGGCGGCAAGCCCAGCTATACGCAGGTGTTCGGCGCCTGGCTATGCGACATGGCGGCGCGCGATGAGCGCCTCGTCGGCATCACGCCCGCGATGTGCGAGGGTTCCGGGCTGGTGGAATTCGCCAAGCGTTATCCGCAGCGCTATTTCGATGTGGGCATCGCCGAGCAGCACGCCGTGACCTTCGCCGCCGGCCTCGCCTGCGCGGGATTAAAACCGGTGGTGGCAATTTACTCCACCTTTCTGCAACGTGCCTACGATCAACTCATCCACGACGTCGCCTTGCAGAATCTCCCCGTGCTGTTCGCCATAGACCGCGCCGGGCTGGTCGGCCCCGACGGCCCCACCCACGCAGGCAGTTTTGATCTTTCCTATCTACGCTGCATCCCCAACCTGCTCATCATGGCGCCCAGCGACGAAAACGAATGCCGCCGGATGCTCTATACCGGGTTTTTGCACGACGGCCCCGCAGCGGTGCGTTATCCGCGCGGCGCGGGTCCGGGCGCAGCCGTGCAGGCCGTTATGCAGGCGCTGCCCATCGGCAAGGCAGAACTGCGCCGACAGGGTAAGCGGATCGCCCTGCTGGCCTTCGGCAGCATGCTCCAGCCCAGCCTGGCGGCGGCCGAACAACTGGATGCAACCGTCGTCAATATGCGGTTTGTGAAACCACTGGACGAAGCCTTGCTGGCCGAGCTCGCCAGTCGTTATGAGTTGCTGGTCACTATTGAAGAAAATGCAGTGGCGGGCGGCGCAGGCGGCGCGGTGGCTGAATGTCTTGCTAGTCAAGGGCTTGTCGTCCCTTTATTACACCTCGGCCTGCCCGACCGGTTTATTGAGCAGGCCACGCGCGCGGAGCTGCTGGCGGACTGCGGACTGGATGCGGCAGGCATCGTGCGGGCGGTTGACGCCCATTATGAAACAGAGCCGCAGGCTTTCCCGGCGGTCAAAACCAGGAATCTCTGATTTACTCAGAGATTCCTGCGGTACACGGATGTTCCGCCATTTTTCAAACATTTATTTTTTTGAAAAATGGAGAAAAGAGAAAAAACCATTT
>CAYUAZ010000227.1:0-3187 GCA_964442865.1 uncultured Gammaproteobacteria bacterium | reverse complement strand
TTCCGAAGTGCATCTGGGCCGCGATCACCCGACGTTTTCGCTGACCTTCCGGTCCGCAAAAGCTTTTCAGGAACTCGTCCTGGCGCGCGACCCGTTATGCCTCGCGGAATCTTATTTTCAAGGACTCATTGACATTGACGGTGACCTCTACAGTGCACTCAAACTGCGTCACCATCTGACTTCGCTGCAACTGTCTCTCGTAGAGAAGGCCACACTTGCGGCTAAAGCATTTAGGATTAAACCAGACAAAACCGCATTAAATGGCAGTAACGCACCCAAGTGGGGAAAAACCTTCAGGCAAAAACTGGGCATCAGTCCCAGCAAAGAGCTCAATCGCCATGCCATCTCCTTTCACTATGACGTTTCCAACGATTTCTACGCGCTGTGGCTGGACGAACAGAGGGTCTATTCCTGCGCTTATTACGAGGATGCCAGTCAGAGCTTGGAGCAAGCGCAACGTAACAAGCTCGACCACATTTGCCGCAAATTGCGGCTCAAACCCGGCGAGCAGCTGCTCGATATCGGCTGTGGCTGGGGTGCCCTGATCTGCTGGGCTGCGAATCATTACGGTGTAAACGCACATGGCATTACGTTAAGCCAAAATCAGTACGACTATGTCCAAGGAATAATCAAGCAACGCGGGCTGGAACAAAAAGTTTCTGTCGAGCTTCTCGATTACCGTGACCTTCGTGGCGAGGCCAAGTATGACAAGCTCGTCAGTGTGGGCATGTTCGAGCATGTCGGCTTGAAGAACTTACCGACCTATTTTGAAATTGCCCACCGATCGCTCAAACCCGGCGGGCTGTTTCTAAACCACGGCATCACCAGCGATAAAGGCGGTTGGAAGAAAAGCATTGCGACCGAGTTCATCAATCGCTATGTGTTTCCCGACGGACAACTCGAAACTATAAGCACGGTACAGCAGATCATGGAAGGTGCGGATTTCGAGATTCACGACGTTGAAGGTCTCAGGCAGCACTATGCACTGACGTTACGCGAGTGGGTAAGACGTCTGGATGAGCGCCACGAAGAAGCGCTGAAATATGTGGCTGAACCCGTCTACCGCATCTGGCGGCTGTACATGGCGGCCTGCGCCCTGCAGTTTGAAGAAGGCAATACGGGGATATACCAAATTCTGGCTTCCAAGCGCGCACCTTTTTCCAACTCGGTCCCGCTCACGCGGCGCGATCTCTATCGAGAGCCATGCTGAATCAATAGCTGCACATAATGTTTTACTAACGGAGATATATCATGGAATGGTTGGCGCAGAATTGGATATGGGTTGTGATTTTCGTCCTATTCATCAGCATGCATCTGTTCGGCCACCGACGCCGAGGTGGCGGCGGTGGCCACGGTGGTTGTTGTGGCGGGGGCGATCAACGGCCCGCGGACGGAGAACAACCGGGTAAGGACAAACCGCAAGGCCATCAACATTGAGGAGTACCGTCATGCTGAACATCAAGCTCGTTTCCTGGGCGCTCGGGTTGTGGGGCGCGGTGACCTTCATCGTGTGCGTTATCTATGGTCTGGTTACGCCACAGGCCTTGCACATGCATGAACTTCTCGAACAGGTGTTGCCGGCGTTCAAATGGCTCACCTGGTGGGGCTTTCTGCTGGGGCTCGTCGAGAGTTTTCTGTACGGCGTATATGCCGGGCTGGTGTACGTGCCGATTTACAACTTTCTCCAGCGGCGCTGGGGTAACGCCCAGCCATAGCACATGAAGATTCCGATAAATGGCGGCCCGCCCTTGACCCGAGGAGATACCGAAAGATGACGAATGACGATACTCGATCGCCACACCCGGACCTTCACCTTGCGGAGATCCGGACGCTGGCACAGCGCTACAGCCCGGAAGCGCTCGAAGCGTGCATCAGTGATCAAATCCAGAAGGGCGAGAATGTCTGCGAGCCGTCGGGCCGGACGGAAGAGATCATCGGCGTCCTGACCAAGGCGGAATTCGTGAAGGCGCTCATGGGGAAAGGCGCAACGCTCCCCGAAGCCATTCGCGAGCTGGGACGTCGCATCCGGGCCGTGCAGCAGCAAGGCGGGATGTCCTGAGCGCGTAACGTCTGGGCGGCATTTGTCGCGGCGGCCGCTGTGTGCGCCAGGGTGGAACGAGATGTGGCGGCGTTTGCGCCGGTTCCGGATGCGCACGGTGATCGTCTATTTCCTGAACCTGGAGCTGAGCCGGGGAGTGAAACAGGGCAACGCGTGACCCGGTCTGCGGCATGACCATGATCGTTGGTGGCGCGGAATTGGAGGTTTGAGCGAGGTCTGATTTTCTGGACGAGCGTCTCTGAAAAAGTCCGTGGATGGACATTTCTCAGAAGCTTCCCTAATCACGTTTGATAACCTAGGAGAGATAGAAGATGAAACGTCAACTGGTACAAGTTCTGTTTGTGAATGTTTTGATGCTCCTCCCGCTGGCAGGTGCGCTCGCGGTTCCCCCCGCGGAGGCGCAGAAAAAGCCGGCGGAAACGGTCCGACCGCCTGCTGCGGATGCCACCCATGCGCAGGAAATGGACAAGGCGTACCATGAGCAACTGAGAAACGGCAGCCTGATGATCGGACATATGAGCCTCGCGCTGATGGCGCTGGAGCATGGGATCATCGATGTTGCGGGTAAGGACGTGGACGAAGCCCTGAAGCTTGCCCGAACATTGGAAAAGAGTGCGCCCGAGTTCAAATCCAAAGACACCATGCGCTTTGGCAAGCTGACCCATGAAGAGGAAAGCGCCACCAGGGTGTTCTACATCCCGATCGTGGACGAGAGCTTCATGGTGCACGACTTAGATACGCGCGGCGGGAAACACGAGAAAATCCGCGAAACCGATGCCAGAATGGTGCATGCCCATGTATCGCTCGACATCCGCAAGGCGGTAAGCGGCCTGACGGACGCGAAGGCCGCGCTGGACAAGAAAGACGCCAAGGCGGCGGAAAAGGCGCTGAACGGCATCCTGAGCGCCGCCGTGGCTGATGAAGTGATCGTGAGCGATCCACTGCACGTGGCGCATGACAACCTGATCCTGGCCGGGAACCTGCTGCGCGAGAAGCGTTACGATGCCGCGCGTTTTGCGCTCAAACACGCCAGCAAGGATTTTGAGGATTATGGTTCACAGGTGCATGACCCGGCGCGGAAACAGCATGTGGAACAGATGCAGAAGGATATCGACGCACTCGCCGAGC